>NZ_JBSREC010000033.1:0-16050 GCF_055145805.1 Methanomicrobium sp.
GCATGAGGAAGAAACTGTCCGGCTTGCCTGTCCGGTATCTCCTGTTCAGGTCATCGATGCCGGCTGCAAGGAGATCGACTATCTCCGCATCTCCCGGCATCTCCCTGGAAGGTGCATTCCGAAGATCAGTCAGCAGGGCAAAATACAGGTTTTCATCCCGGTTTGCCAGGTACCGGATCTCAAGAGACTCAAGAAGTTTTGGGACATCCTCCACCCGCGAGAGCACTGTAGGGATTACAACAATGGTTCTTCGATCCACTGGCACCCCGTCGGAATAGTCCATCTTTGGGAGCAGATCAGGGGTGATTAAGAGGGTAAAAAGCCAGTTAATTATTGCAAGAGCCCCCTGGGTGACCGGAAACAGGAGAAGAACTACGAGGGGGATAACAACAAACCAGCTGTACGTACTCATATGGGTATACCCGAAAAAAGCCACGATGAGCATTAAGAACAGGATACCTAAGAAATATGGAAAACAGCAATGGGTATATCCTAATCTTTTGATCTGATCCACAAGAGACGGATGAAAAGAGAGTGCTTCTTCAAGGGTGTCGCGTCCTTTATCAATCAGATAATATCCTACATGGGATTTTTGAGTCTTCCCGTCTTTTTTTTCCCGGTTCTCCCGGGCAAGGTCAACAGCTTTTTTTGCTACATCTTCTTCGGAGAAGCCTCCCTTTTTTGCCAGTTCTTCAACTCTGTGCCGGTACCGGTCCCTGGTTTCAAAGTCCATTGCTGCATAAACATCTTCAGGATCACTCCGGAGGATGTGTTCAACGAGGCTCAGGTGCTCAACAAACTCGC
This sequence comes from Methanomicrobium sp., assembly GCF_055145805.1. Classification (NCBI taxonomy): domain Archaea; kingdom Methanobacteriati; phylum Methanobacteriota; class Methanomicrobia; order Methanomicrobiales; family Methanomicrobiaceae; genus Methanomicrobium; species Methanomicrobium sp. The sequence goes on from NZ_JBSREC010000033.1 coordinate 805, forward strand.
GCCAGTCCATCGTATCAAGGAGCCGGAGGCTTTGGATGCTGTTCCCAAACGACACCTGATCCACTGCGAGACCCTGCGTCTCTGCAGTGATCATCTGCTCAATGGTCAGGTTTTCCTCGGCAAGTTTCTGCTCAATCCAGGCAAGAGATAACGTGCATGCCTCGGAGCGTTCCTGCAGTTGCCGGGCCATTTCCGCGACAAAGGCACTTGTCATAGGAGGATCTGAGCGTGCCATATCCGCAATAACCAGGAACAGGCTCTTGCGATCCTCAAGGGTAACCTCGGTCATCCGGGCTACCCAGTAGCCGGCAGTGTCCCTGTCACGCATATTACCCGAGATACTATCAGCAATCCTGCGCAGGTTCTCGATTAAGGAGAGCCGCAACATGATGGGGAGAGCCCAGAGTTCCCCAAGCAGCAGAGGGGTGACACTCTGGTAAGAAAAGATAAAATCGGAGAGGATCTTTGTATCAATCCTCCCATCGCTGTGAGCAATTAATTCCCGGGCGATCTGGTATACCTGGGGGAATCCTTTAAGCGGCCCGACAGCCAGATGAGGAAGCTCTTTGCTGAACTCTTCCGAAAGATGGCGGCGGGCTGTCCGGATCTGTTCTTCAATAAGGTAGAAATTATCTAAGAGCCATTCCCCTGCCGGGGCAATCCGGCAATTCTCCTCAACAGCTGCATTAAGCTGGTCGTAGATTTTTAAAAGAACCCTCTCATTATCAGCAAGACGGGGAAGGAGGAGGTCATGTCCTTTCCGGGTATCTGTCCTGTACGAGCAGGCGATCTCTTTTGCATGCAGGGCAAGCTCTTCCCCGCTATAGAGTTCATCCCGGAGAGGGTCGGCATTAATCTGGCATGAATGCAGATTTTTGTCCTGTGTTTTTCTTTTGAATCCAAATTTAGTCCACAAGGGTTATTGCCTCTTTTTAATTTCTGCTCAATCAGTTTCCATGTTAACCATTCATAATAAAGACACACCAGATTATTATTTTCAATATAAAATTTATTATGGTGTTCAGGATTTAATCTTTAAAACCTGAATTATGTCATAAATGACTTTTGCACAAATGAATATTTTGGTCATTTTTTAAAACATCCGTCAAAGAACACAATTCTTTTATTGCAATCGGAAAAGAGGGGCTCAACTTTCGCGATCGTGCCGGATCTCCCAAAAAACCATAACCATTATCTGAATAGTCCGATACCCGGCAGGGATAAATTTTAGATGAAATTAAAGTTAGATGAAGTTAAAAAAACAGGAATCGAAATAACAGTCCTGTCAGCGGTTGTATATACCGGTTTATCACAGGATAATCAGCTTAAGCGAATCTGTCATTTCGGGATTTTAAAAAAGAATACAAAACAATTTCAAAAAAGTATAAAAAAATTATTTCTCTTTCTTCTGAACTGTTACAATAACGTCATCCGAAAGCGTCAGGACATCAACCGTCTCACCCGCAACACTGTATGAATAGACAGGCTCAAAGGAATTCGCGAGAACTTCTGTTTCAACACCATCCATTAAAACAGTCTTTGGCGGAGTAATCTTTTCCTCTTCCGAAAGAGCCCTTATTGCATTCATATAAGAATTGGCCTGCTTCCTGAATTTCGGGCCGACAACTCCAAAATTAAATCTGACATCTGATACAGATTTAATAAGCCTGGGCTTCTCGCACTTCCACTCTAAATCTGCATTGAGAGTCGATGACGCATCACCGCCGTCCTCAATCTCATACGGAGTATAGACAACCACATGACCTAAAGGTGCGTTTAATGCCATACCCTCATCATGTTTGTAGCGGCGGATTTCTGATACTACATTTACCAGAAGGTCTCCCTGAACTTCCGCATCGGAGTCAGAATACTCAAAGTCCACCCACGACTGCTCATGAACGCTGCTGTCCGCAAGAATATTATAGCACTCCTCTGCAAAGAAAGGCGTAATCGGTGCAAGCATACGGCAGAGTGCATCAATTGATGTCCTGAGCGCAAAAAGAGCACTTCCACGGCCTGTTCCGTCACCATAAAGGCGTCCCTTAACAAGCTCGATGTAGTTGTCTGCAAAGACCTCTCTTGCATACTCGCGTATTAAGCGGATAGCATCGTCAAAGTTGTATGCATCCATTGCGGCTGTAACCTCTTTTTCAGTCTTTGAAAGCCTGTTCATCAGCCAGCGGTCTGAAAGAACTGACGGCTCTGAATCAATGGAGACATCTTTTTCAAGCTGCATTGTTACAAAACGGCAGATATTCCACATCTTCGTCTGGAAACGTGCCGCTGCAATCACATCATTCCAGGTAAAGACAATATCCTGTCCTGTTGCGGCACCGCCCGCACTCCACTGGCGGAATGAATCCGCACCGTGCTTTGCAATAACCTCCTCAGGTGCAATAATATTCCCGCGGCTCTTTGACATCTTAAAACCGTCATCACCAAGAACCATTCCATTGACCAGAATTTCTTCCCACGGCTTCTGGCCTGTTAATGCACCTGCACGAAGAATAGTGTAAAATGCCCATGTCCTGATGATATCATGGCCCTGCGGGCGTATCTGTGCCGGGAAAAGATCAGGAGTTTTAGAACCGTCCCATCCTGTGATGTTTAAAACCGAAATTGAAGAGTCCATCCATGTGTCAAGAACATCAGTCTCGCCTTTAAACTCAGTAGAACCGCATTTCGGGCACGGGTTTCTCGGTTTGTCTGATGTCGGATCAATCGGCAGGTCCTCTTCTGCCGGCAGAACAACCTCGCCGCACTTCTCACAGAACCATACCGGAATCGGAGTTGCAAAAATCCTCTGCCTTGATATGCACCAGTCCCATTCCATCTGTGATGCCCAGTTCTCAAGACGGGATTTCATATGCTCCGGAGTCCAGCTGATCTGGTTTGCGGCATCTAAAATCTGCTCATTGTGAACCTTGACAAACCACTGGCGCTCGGATAAAATCTCAATAGGTGTCTTGCATCTCCAGCAGGTTCCCACACGCTGATCGAGTGGGTCCTGACGGATTAAAATTCCCGCAGCTTCCATATCGGAAAGAATAGCATCCCTGCACTCCGTTGATGTCATGCCGGCATATTTCCCTGCAACCGCCGTCATCCTGCCTGAAAGATCGATTGCCTTTCTTAAATCAAGCTTATGCTGCAGCCACCAGTGAACATCCTGTTTGTCACCGAAAGTACAGATCATAACAGCGCCGCTGCCAAACTCAGGATCGACTGCCTCATCAGAGATTACCTTCACATCATGCCCGAACAATGGCACTTTTAAGGTGTTCCCGCGGATTTCGTTATATCTCTCATCATCCGGATGAACTGCAACCGCAACACATGCCGCAAGAAGTTCCGGGCGGGAAGTTGCAATCTCAACACCGTCAAAATTAAAGAAGTTTAATTTTGTTGTCCTGTCCTCATAAGACACTTCGGCAAACGCAATCGCGGTTTCGCAGCGTGTGCAGAAGTTTACAGGGTGTTCACTCTGGTAGATGTCACCATTCGCATGCATTCTCAAAAACGACAGCTGGGTCTTTTTGTAGTACTCAGGCATCATTGTGATGTACTCATTTGACCAGTCATTTGAGAACCCGCAGCGCCACATCGTCTTTCTCATCTTCTCAATGTTCTCATGAGTAAGCTCTCTGCACATCCTGCGGAATTCTTCCCTCGGGACATCGTTTTTGGTAATTCCGTGAGTCTCTTCCACCTTTACCTCAGTCGGGAGACCGTGGCAGTCCCAGCCCTGCGGAAACATAACGTTATAGCCGCACATTCTCTTGTAGCGTGCGATGAAATCGATATAACACCAGTTAAATGCATTTCCGATATGGAAATTTCCGGTAGGGTAAGGCGGGGGTGTATCGATTATAAACTGTGGTTTTGTCGAATTTTTGTCAAAATAATAAGACTCCTTCTTCCACGTATTCATCCACCGCTCTTCAACCTCTATAGGATCATAATTTTTGGGGACTTCCTTTGGCTGAGACATATTCCCTTAAATTTTGTCTCTGTTAAGACATATAATTGATTGAAAAAGACGCTTCCAAAAGATCAGTTATGCTTTAAAGATGTAGTTTAGAGGGCCTTTTTGGAACGAACCTGACACCCAGGAAGAGAGAAACGTTTAGATTATAATTAAGAAGAATCAAAAATAAATTCTAGTTAATATGATCAGCCGCAGGGATATGTGGATTGCAATTTTTCTTTCAATAGCAGCAGTGCTAATTGCACCTTTTGTAAAACCCCCGTGGCTTCTTGCAGTGATTACAGTTCTAGTAAGCGCTCTTTTTTATCTCATCAGAGACGCCCGTTACCCTGCGATAGGGATCAGTCTCGTTTCAGTCTTATACGGCGCCCAGATGATATCTCTGATGGTATTTTTGGGAACAATCACTATTGTCATCATGGGAGAGGCATCATTTAGAATAGTAAAAAATGAGAGATACAAATATCCTGTATATATTGCTGTGGCATCAGTATCATCCATTCTTCTGATGCTCTATCTCAGTTACCCAAATATCCTGATACCTTTAACAGGAATAATCGTTGCAGTAATGTTAAAATCAGTCCTGAAAAAAAGGGAGGATGCCGTTATGATTGAGTGCATCGGTGCTGCAATGACAATGTATCTCTTCGAAGACATCAGCTATTACGCAGACACAAACCTGATAGTAATTGCAATAATAATCTCGTTTGCATTCGGAATCATATCATACAAAATGAAGGCGGCTGACATGTCCGGGCTCTTCAGCGCTGCCTTAATGGGCATTTTAATAATAGTCTTTGCAGATATAGCATGGTTTTTTGTAATGCTTGCCTTCTTTGCAATGGGCACTGTATTTACAAAATTCAAATATGAAAAGAAGAAGGCAGAAGGGCTTGCAGAAGGCAGGGGCGGTGCCCGGGGCTTTATGAATGTCTTTGCAAACGGCCTGATATCCCTTTGTGCCGCCATATTGTTTGGAATATATCAGCACCCTGCATTCATTGCCCTTTTCCTCGGAAGCATTACTGCCGCAATGGCAGATACAACTGCAAGCGAACTTGGAATGCTTGGAAAAACACCCTATCTTATAACAACACTAAAAAAAGTTCCAAAAGGAACAGACGGAGGAATTACATTATTTGGAGAGTTTGCCGCAACAGTGGCGGCCTTAACCCTGTGTATGATAGCATATGCACTAAATGTGATTCCATATGACATGGTACTTATCGGGACTGCCGCAGGATTTGTCGGAACAAACGTAGACAGTCTTGTGGGGGCAACACTTGAAAGAAACGGACTCATAAAAAATACAGGAACTAATTTTATCTGCACCTTATCCGGCGGAATCTTTGCAATGTTATTTTATATATTCTAAAAAAAGTGAAACCACATAACACCAAAAAAAGGCAAATTATTTTTTATTAATATCTTTTAAACCCGGACTTTTTTCAGGAGTATTTATACCATCTTCCCTTCTCATCATACTCTCCCTCAATTTCAGGAACCAGCGGCACAGGGGCTGCATCCAGGAGATAATCCCTGTAAAAAACCGCTTTGTAGGCCAGAATTACAGTTGCAAAAACAAGTGTCCCGAAGAATGTCATTACAGCTGTTACAAATATCCCGTAATCAGTAAGCATTGCCATCACCGCTTCCGGATTCTGTGCAAAGCTGTTGAGCTCCTCATCGGACATATCCACAAGCGGCTCAAACTGTTCGGCAAGCACTCCTGACCAGACTATTGAAAATCCTGTGAAAAAGACCAGAAAAAGCAGCAGGAATAAAAAGAAAAAATTGAGGATCTGTAAGGGTCTTATGAAAGATACCTCAAAACTTCGTTTAATGCACTCAAACACCTTTTTGTCCTCAAATACTGCTGCCGTGTCATAGAAGAAGACAAAGAGAAGGAACGGAAGGAACAGGAGCAGAAATGCACCTCCGAAAAGCAGAGGATCTGCAAAACCCGCCATTGCAGTCGGCATTGTTATCAAAAACAGAAGCAAAATTGCGGCTGCCATTATAAGAACTGTGGGAAGAAGAATCCTGAAATAACCGGAAATTCCTTCTTTTAAGTAATTTTTTGCAGAGAAGTCATCTGTTTTTATTGTCCCGTAGGTTGCCGCAATGAAAAAAGGACAGATAATAAGTGAGAATACAAAGAGCCTCTCCGCATAAAATGCACCCTCAAGACCTGAAAATGCAAGATATACTCCGCCGGACATAAAAAGCCCTGCAAAAAGTCCGAATAACCATAAAACAGGATGCCTGAGAAGCAATATACCTTTATGAAGTGACTGATATCCCATCTTTAACGGTTCCTTGGCATTGCCACAATCTCGCGTACCTGAAGATCAAAATATGATGCTGTGTGCGACGGTTTTAAGACACAGACAGTATCACAACCCTGAATTGTCCCGCCGGCGGCTATTATCTCCTCATCCGGGGATACAATTCCCTGGTCTGCGGCGATTAGAGAGCATTCAACTGCGACCTTAAGCCCGATTGCAACTGTTCTTCTGAGTGTCTCTGCAACGACCGCAGTTCCTGAAGAGCCGCCGAGTTTTGGATTTCCGGTTATTGCCCTTTCAAGTCCGGACAATGTATGCGTGCCTTTGATTACCCTGACTCCTTCTGATTCGAGCTTATCAGCGAGAACTTCGGGAAACTCCCATACTCCCGGTTTTGAAAAGCCGACCACGTGAGTCACAACAATCAGTTCAACATCAAGACCTGAAAGTGCCTTTTGAAATTCAAGGGCGGAATTTCCTTTAGTGCTTGCAACAACCACCTTTTTTATACCCAGAGCCTTTGCCCTCTCTGCCGCAAATTTCGCTGCATCAGAGGTGTTCTGAGAGCCGGGGCTGTCGAAATAGTAAGTGGTCTTTGCCTCATAACTCATACAGATTGTATTTATCCTAAGCTTTGATTTATTTTTCTTAAACTTTTAAAAATAAACTTATATTTCATAAGCCGGAGGGATCTGTTCCCGCCAGAAATGCACAAATACTTTTTCCCAAAGAAACTATTTATCAATCAGATATCTATTAACATCCTGATAAGGATAATTAAGATATACAGAGGTATACCGCCATGATAAATTTAGCAATAGCCGGAAAGCCAAACTGCGGCAAATCAACGTTTTTTGCAGCCGCAACAATGGCGCCTGCCGAGATAGCAAACTATCCCTTCACAACAATAGATGCCAACAGCGGCGTTGCATATGTGCGCATAAACTGCGCATGCAAAGAGCTTGGTATCAAGAACTGCCCCGCATGCAATGACGGTGTCAGATTTGTTCAGATTGGTCTTATTGATGTTGCAGGACTTGTTCCTGATGCTCACAAGGGACGCGGCCTTGGAAACAAATTCTTAGACAACTTAAGGGAAGCAGACGCAATAATTCACATAATCGACGGAAGCGGCTCAACTGACGAGGAAGGAAATCCGGTTGATATGGGCTCACACAATCCTGCAAACGACATAGGGTTTGTCGAATCAGAAATGAAGATGTGGGTTTACGGTCTTTTAGCGAAAAACTGGCAGAAAATCCAGCGCTCGGCACAGCAGAAGAACTACTCGGTAGAAGATACTGTTGCTGATCAGCTTGCCGGACTTTCAGTTACAGCAGAACATGTGGCAGATGCTATAAGAAAGACAGACATCAATCTCAGGACATGCACTGATGAAGAATTAATAGAATTCTGCGGCGCTCTTGTTGAACTTTCAAAGCCTTTTAGGGTCGTTGCAAACAAGGCAGACTGTGCACCCGCAGAACTTCTTGAAGATTTAAAAACACAGGACATCTCATTTTCAAGCGCAGCAGGAGAACTTGCACTTAGAAAAGCAGAAGAGGCAGGCCTTATATCCTACATTCCGGGAGATCCGGACTTTACAATAAACGAGCCGGAAAAACTGAACCAGGCACAGAACGCAGGCCTTGAAGCAATCAGAAATGTTATGAAAACATTCGGCGGCACAGGAGTTCAGCAGACGATAAACGGAGTTGTCTTTGACCTGCTTGATATGATTGTCGTATTCCCTGTTGAGGACGAAAACAAATTCTGCGACGGAAAAGACAGAATTCTACCTGATGCATTTTTAATGAAGCGCGGTTCAACACCTCACGATCTCGCATACCAGGTTCACTCCGATATCGGCGACGGATTCTTATATGCTGTAGATTCTAAGACAAAGATGAGAATTAAAGAGAGCCATGAGCTTAAATCCGGTGACGTCATAAAAATTGTCTCAACAAAAAAATAAAGTCCGCATTGCTGTGGATGAAAATATCCACACAAAACATTTTTATAATGAAAAACAGATTAGTTTGTTACCATGGGTGCAGAGATCTATCAGGCGCAGGTTATCAAAAATTTCTTTGAGACAATAACCGGTACCGACAGGAATCTTACCCGGATATACATGTGTATAATAAGTCTTGCAAAACTTCGCATGGAATCACCGGAAAAACTTTCATTTCTTGTGGAGCAGATGAAAAAAAGCAAGCAGAAGAGGGAACTTTCCATAGACATTATTGATTATGTCTGCACATGTGCAACAGAGATGGACATGAACCACGTCCAGACTGCATTCGGAGTTACAGAAATTGCTGATATGGCAGACAGTTTCAGTTCAATAAGCCTTGATTCACTCTGAAATAAAAAACGTCATGAAACGAATGTTTCATAAAAAATAATTTTTTTTAATTTTTTATTCTAAAACAGGCATATTTTCAATTATTGTATCTCTTCCCCTGAGATCTGACATAACTGATATCAGCTTTTCACAGCTTTTGGGAATCTCCCCTGAAATTTCCTTCTGCCTCTCTTCCAGGATCGAGATTCTGGACTTCATATGGTCACACTCGGTTTTCATCTCTTCTGTTCTGCCCTCAACTCCGGCAAGTGTTTCTGCCTCCCTGTTTGCTGACACAAGTGTCTTTAAATCCCCAATTTCGTCTTTAACACTATTGTATTTGGCACACAGCCCGGATATACGGGATGTCAGTGCATCAGAATCTGATAAAATACGCCCTTCTGATTTGTTCTTTAAAAATGCCGGATTATCACAGAGATATCTTTTTATTTCAGGATAAAGCGCAGAATATGACTCAGATATTGCCACTGCATCCTTTTTACCCTTTGAGAGCAGCAGATCATCAAATGAGAAAAGAGCCTTTGAAAAGTCAGCATTTCCTTCTTTTTCAGCCGCATAGATTATTTTTCTGAAGACATTTGAGACTGTAACAACTGAAAGGTGATAACTGTCTTTTATCTCGCGCATCTCTTCATCAAGAGATGAGATTCTCTTAAGATATCCCTCATACTCTAAAAATTCAGGCGTTTTCCTGCATTTTGCAATAATCTCTTCATTGCCGCGGAGTTCTGTTTCATTTGAGGATATTGAGGATTTTAGTTTTTTTATCTCTTCAGAAGAGGAATTATACTCTGAGAATAAGGAATCAGTCTTTTCATATGCCTGCCTGACTAAGGATACCTTATCCCTTCTCTCAACAGCAGGCTTGATCTCCTCAGTCATTGTGTTTATTTCACGCCCGATTACGGCAACTGAAGACTTAATATCCTTTATCTCCTCAGGAAAAGCAGCATGGATATATTTACCCTGGCCTGACATGCACTTGCCAATAGACTGAACAAGAAGAGCAATTGTGCTGTAATACTCTTCGGGGTCTTCGGGCAGAGTATCAGGAAGCGCTTTTTTCAGAGAAGAAGAAAAATTAGGCACTGACTTTTCAACAACGACCTTAACCCGTGGCGGCAGCTCTGCATCCTCTTTTATTTTAACTGACATCAGTCTGTCAGCCTTTACCCTTAATTCATCAATGGCACCTGAGACCACGTCTTCTGACCTTTTTGAGGATTTTAATAAAATTTCCGCAATCTCCTTTTCACTCTCGTCCAGGTAGCCTGAAATATCATTATAATCCGTAACAAACGGTTTATCATCCTCTTTTGAAAATAATTTTTTGAAAAATCCTGCCATTTTAAACCTCCTTTAATCAGTACCTGATATGCGGCAGAGGCGATCTACCCCTTTTATCTCCTCAATCACATCAGCAACAGGAGCAGGCACAAGTTTCTGCCAGTCGGCGCCTGAAAGCATTCTATTCCTGATTTCAGTCCCGCTGTGGCTTTGACGCTCATACATCTCAGGGGACTCAACCGTTACTCCCCGCTCTGAAAATAACTGCATAACAAGAGGATTACTTGAAAAAACCCTTCTGAAAGGCGGTGCCATTGATGTCACATGTGCAACCCAGAGTGCATTTCTCTGCAAATCCTCGATAGGGATTACATAAAAACGGCAGTCAAGCTCCTCTAAGGATTTTGCAATCATCATGACCCTCTCACCTGCGGTAAAGGGATTGTTCACATCATGACTCAGCTGCGCACTTCCTATCCCGATTATTATCTCGTCAACCTGTTCTGCAATTCTCTCAAGAACTGACTGGTGCCCGTTGTGATAGGGCTGAAAACGGCCAATATAAAGTCCTCTCTCAATCTTCATTCTTAACACCTGCCATATTTGCAATGAGGGCGGCATATGCACCTGCAGTAAACCCTGCATCTATGTTTACGACTGTTAATACAGCACACGACTGAAGCATACTTGCAAGCGCAGCCTCGCCTCCGCCCATAAACCCGTAGCCGACGCTTACGGGGACTCCTATTACAGGCCTGTCAACAAGTCCTGCGATTATTGTGGGAAGTGTGCCCTCACGTCCGGCGCATACAACAAATGCATGGGCATCTAAAAGATCCCGGACTGCGGGAAAAAGCCTGTGAATTCCTGCCGCACCTGCATCATATGCAGTCTTTACAACACATCCCATCTCCTCTGCTATTACCTTTGCCTCTTCTGCAACCCTGATATCCGATGTCCCGGCTGTAATTATCCCGACAATACCACCAGTCTTTTCAGGGGCAGGAGTACTTACTCCGGATACAACAAACATTCTCCCTTCAGGATTATAATCATATGAATAACCCTTATCCCTGCAAAACTCAGTTAAGGATTCTGCCTGTCCGGGAAGCACTCTTGATGCGATACACCTCCCGGAGGCCTCTGTTATCTTTTCCACAATAGAAAGAAGATGGTTTAAATCCTTGTTTTCAGCAAGAACAACCTCGGGAATACCGCACCTGACATTTCGCCCTGTGTCAATTATTGCACACTCCCCAACCATCTCAAGGCGTAATCCTCCTATTCTCTCCTCGGCCTCCTCAGGTGATATCTCACCATTTTTGAAACTGAGAAGGACGTCTTTTAAGGTCTTGTTTTTACTCATACCGGATAACTAACATATGGTCAGGGGTTGAATAATAACTATTGTCATGGCATTCACCTATCTTACTTATATAGGACTGTTCGGTGCGGCCGCAGTAACCTATCTCTGGCTTCGGGATTCAAGGATCTTTTTCAGAACAGGATTTCCAGGGTACAGAAAAGCCGCATATTACGGAGTATTCTATACTGCCCTGTCCCTGACAGGACTTTTATTTGTCTTCAGGAATAACGAACTAATAGGATTCGGCTTCATTCTGCTTGCCTTATATCTTCAGGGAAGAGTTGAGAAGGAAAGATCACAGATCTGGTCCAAAAACTCTACAAAAACTGACAGATTACTGGGTAATGCAAAAAGACAGGAGAAAAAGCAGGAACCCTGAAACTTTTACGGATTAGCCTTTTAGGAAAAATATAATTCTATAACCAGACGTCTGCTTTGACAAATGTCAGATAAATAAATCAGATAAACAATAAATTACCGGTGATACAGGATGCTTAAGAAACCAAGGGGAACAAGAGACTTTCTGCCCGAAGAGATGGAACAGAGAAGGGATATTGAAGGAAAGATGCGCAGTGTTTCACGAAACTGGGGTTATCGTGAAATATGCACACCCACATTCGAGACCCAGGAACTCTATACAATACGCTCAGGCGAGGGCATAATAAACGAGATGTACACCTTTGAGGACAAAGGAGGCAGAAAACTTGCCCTGAGACCTGAAGGAACAGCAGCTGTTCTCAGGATGTATGTAAACGAGGCAAAGGTCATCTCAAAGCCAATACGCTGGTGCTATCTCTCCGACTGCTACCGCTACGAACGCCCGCAAAAGGGGCGCTACAGACAGTTCTGGCAGTTTGGCGCGGAACAGATCGGAGCAGACACCCCCGCAGGAGAGGCTGAAATAATACTTCTTGCAAACGATCTCCTGCTGGCATCCGGAGTAAAGTTTGAACTTCATGTAGGCCACCTTGCACCGATGAAGCATCTCTTATCAGACCTGACTGAATCTGACAGAAAGGCTGTTATGGCAATTCTTGACAAGCGCAACTTTGATGCATTAAAAGAATATCTCGTGTCAATAAATGCAGAAGAGCTGTATGAATCCTTAAAATCACTTCTTGAATGCAGAAATATTGAAGATGCCATAAAAATCTGCGGTGATATCCCTGAAAAAGAAAGAATAGAAGAGCTCATTTCAATTCTCGACAGACAGGGAACAGAATACAGATTAAACCTTGGAATTGTAAGAGGCCTTGACTACTACACCGGAATGGTCTTTGAGGGCTTTGCAGAGAATCTCGGCGCGGAAAACCAGATAATAGGCGGAGGCTCGTACCGTCTTGCACACCTCTTCGGCGGCGATGATGTCGCATCATGCGGTTTTGGAATAGGATTTGACAGGGTTATGGTATCCCTCGGTGAATTCCAGCCTGAAACTGCACCTTCTGTCTCTGTTGTATATACACCTGACGTCTCAGCTCACGCATTCTCGGTTGCAAAACGTTTCAGGGATGCAGGGATAATAACAGAATTAAACCTCCTGAAAAGAGGGATAGGAGCCCAGATGAAACATGCCGCAAAGACAGCAGACTACGCTGTTGTGATTGGAGAGCGGGAAGCGGAATCAAAAACTGTTACGCTTAAAAATATGAAATCGGGTGAACAGGCCGAATTTACAGTAGAAAATGCCATATCAGAGGTGATTTAGAGCTTGGATTTCGCAGAAGAGCTTGCAACAAAACAGAGAAGCATCAGTGTTGCCGAATTTTTTGAAAAGAACAAGCATCTTCTGGGCTTTGACTCTCCCACACGCGGCATTATTACGACAATAAAGGAAGCTGTCGATAACTCACTTGATGCCTGCGAGGAGGCACAGGTGCTGCCTGACATCTACGTCGGAATCAAAAGGACAGACAAGGATATCTACAGGATAACTGTCGAGGACAACGGACCCGGAATTGTTCCGAAACAGGTCCCTTTCGTATTCGGAAAACTCCTCTACGGGTCAAGATTCCACCAGATAAAACAGAGCCGCGGACAGCAGGGAATAGGCATCAGTGCCGCTGTATTGTATGCGCAGCTTACAACAGGAATACCTGCATACGTCATCTCAAGAACAGGCCATAAATCAAAGGCACAGGCCTTCGAACTGATGATTAAGACCGAAGAGAACGAGCCGCAGATATTAAAGGAAGAGGAGATCGAATGGGACAGGATGCACGGCACCCGTGTCGAGATAGAGTTTAAGAGTACTCTTGCGGCAAAAAAAAGACTCCTTGACTATCTCAGATACACAGCAGTTGTAAATCCGCATGCAAGAATTCAGGCCGATATTGACGGTGAGAAATTTAACTTTGAAAGAGCCTCTGAAGAGGCAATAGTGCCGCCAAAGGCAATAGCCCCCCACCCGCACGGAATCGAGTTTGGAACACTAAAACGCATGGCCGGTGCAAGTCCCCTAAAACTAAAAGAATTTTTAATTGACGGCTTTTCAAGGGTAGGAGATAAAAACGCCGATGATATAATCGGACTCTCAGGTTTAAAGGCGCAGAGAAAAACAGACGGTCTTAATTCAGAGGAGTTAAAAAAACTCCTTGACGCGATGCAGAAGGTCCAGGTCCCTCCGCCGCCGGCATCGCAGTGCCTCTCACCCATAGGCGAGGATAAAATAATAAAGGGTATGGACAAGGAATTTGAACTTGACTTTGTAAGATCAAGAACCAGAAAGAGCCAAGTTTTCTCCGGTCATCCGTTCATTGTCGAGGCCGCTATCGGTTACGGCGGCAAACTCGAAACAGAAGGCGCCGCACAGATTCTAAGGTTTGCAAACCGCGTTCCTCTCCTGTACCAGCAGGGCGCATGTGCGATTACAAGCGCTGTATCAGAAGTAAACTGGAAATCCTATAATCTCTCACAGCAGGGAATCCCCACAGGTCCTGTTATGGTGCTGGTTCATGTCGCCTCCACAAATGTGCCGTTTACAAGTGAGAGTAAGGATGCGATTGCCGCGATCCCGGAGATTGAAAAAGAGATTGTTCTTGTTCTTCAGGAACTTGGAAGAGAGCTTAAAAGCTATCTTTCAAGACGCGATAAGAACAAGCAGCAGGAAGAGAGGGCACGTGCTGTCTGCTCCATCCTGCCCGATATCGCCGCAAAGGTTGGCGAAATTGTTGGAAAACCAGCGCCTGATGTGACACCTCTTGAAGCCCAGATTATGAGAAAGGTTGTTGTTAAAAAAAGGGTCTCCGACGGAAAGGTTGAGATTACTGTTAACAACTACACAAAAAAACCGGCAGCGATTACAATTTACAATATGTCAGAGGACTCTGCATCCGATGCTGTCCCAAAGGCTGATTTTGTTGATAAAATCGGCGATGAATACAACAAACTCTGGAAGATAGAGGTTGAAGCGGAGAGTGCATGGAAAACAGAGTATTCCGGTTCATCTCACGGTTCGGTGAGTGTCCGCGGTGTTGATGAAAAACAGTTAGTGGTGGTGGACTTATTTTGAGCAAAGAGGAAAAAGACAGAATAGCTGATGAAAAACTTCTTGGTATTGCTGATAAATGGTATCAGCAGATGCAGGGTGCTGCAATACCCTATATCTCACTCCCCACACGTACTAAGCACAACATTGAGTACGATGATAAATCCGAAGTCTGGAAATACGGTGAAAAGGAGACAATGCGGATTGCAAACTCATCCAAAAGCGCCCTTCACCTTTTAAAGATGGCATATGTTGTCGGCTTTTTAAAGCAGCAGTTAAGAGAAAACCGCTCCTCAACATTAAGGGAGATGTATTATATCTCTGAAGCATGGAAGAGAGCAAAATTCACTGCACAGGATGAGAGCAATCATCTGGTCGAGGATTTGGAGATCATAACCGAGCTTTCAAGAGAGTCTTTTCACCTGAGACCTGAAGATGACGGCGCAACAATATACGGTCCTC
>NZ_JBSREC010000034.1:0-5029 GCF_055145805.1 Methanomicrobium sp.
TGAAAACTTTGCATCTCTATGAAACCTGAAATATTTGGAGAAGAACTGGAGTCTGCACTAAAAAATTCTGCAATCTGTGTAAATCAAAACTCTCCATATTTCCGTCTTTCAGAAGAGATTTTAGAGATGGCTTCAGCTTACAGAAAAGACGGACTCTCATTTTTTAGATCAGGGGATATGGTAAATGCCCATGCATCATTTGCATACGGCTTCGGGTGGTTTGATTTCGGAGTAAAAGCAGGTATTTTACGAGGAGTTACACCTGCAAAAAGGCTGCCTGTTTTTGATGATGAAATGCCGGACAATCTCCTGCCACACCTTTTGGAAAAAACAAACAGGTACAGAAGAATGCTTTTTGAAGCAGTAAATTCTGTTGCTGTTTCGCCAGATAAAGAAAGTCCCCTTCATGATTTCTCTTTGCTGATTCTAAAAAGCGCGTCAGAGCACCTCTCTGACGGGGACAGCTACCTTTCCAAAAAAAATTATGTCAACGCTCTGGGGCATTTCAGCTACGGATATGGTCTTTTGGATGCCGCAGTTCGCTGTGGACTTCTGATAATTACAGGGGACAGGAGCCTGTTCACGGTATGAAAACCTTAAAGGGTTTATATCCGGAGGACTAAACTTCTCAGATATATCCGGAGAAACAGATGGACAAAAATCAATGGAAATGGCTGGCACTCTCAATTTCATTCAGCGTCATAGTTTTGATTTTGGTTTTATACTTCACGATTGATGAAAATACCATACAATACTTAACCAAACTTCAGCCGGTTTATCTTCTGGCAGCGCTTGTTCTTCATATAGGCTCTCTTTGTGCATGGGCTCTGCGAATAAAATTCATGTCCAAATCACTTGGTTATAAAGTTCCCTTTCTCCACTGCCTGAATATGGTCTTTGCAAACCTTCTTGTGGCAGCTGTCACCCCTTCACAGGCAGGTGGTGAACCTGTAAGAATACATGAGCTTTACAGGGCAGATGTACCTCTTGGAGATGCAACTGCAATAGTAATTATGGAGAGGGTTTTAGATGGGATACTGCTGGGAATAATAGGTGGTATTGCCATGTTCATGCTGTGGATAGGAACAGAAGAACTTGGCCTTACTATCGCAATACCATTATTCTTCATGTGGGCGATGATAACAGGATTTGTTATTCTCTTTGCATACTCTGTTAAAAATCCTGTATTCCTTAAAAATCTCATAAAAAAGGTATCAGGCTGGTTTACAAAACGCTGGCATGCCGAAAAGGTTGAGAAGCTGACAACCGGTATAGATTCTGAGGTTGACAACTTTAACTCGGCTTTAAAAAAATATGTGAGCCATTCCAAAATTGGCCTTCTGTGGGGATCAGCGTTCACCATAATTTACTGGTTCAGTGAATTTTTCATCGCCTCACTTATCTTAATGGGTCTTGGAGAAGGCCCTCATATTGTAGAGTCATTTGTTGCACAGATTATTATTGCAATAATTATGATGATCCCCTTAACTCCCGGAAGTTCAGGTATTGCCGAGCTTTCTGCAACGTCTCTTTACAGTCTCTTTATTCCATCATCAATAGTCGGCATATTTGTTGTACTATGGCGCCTGATTCTCTATTACTTCAATATATTCCTCGGAGTATTTGGAACAGTCATAATTGTAAAAAGAGAAGTCCTGCGTAAGGCTATAAAAAATAAAATTTCAATAAAAAGGGACTGATTATCCCAAAAAATTTCTTTTGCTTGCTGCTTTAAGGATATACGAACCGGACTCATCCATATTGTTTTGGGATAATATCCGGAGAATGTTATCAGTAGCCTCCTTATGCTCAAAATCAGTCTCAAAATCTCCCAGGTACTCTTTTGCAAAGTTAAAATCTTTCTCTGGAAGATAGGGTGAATCGGGGTTTACAAACCTTAAGGCATCTTTTAAGTCACTTTCAAAGTTAAGATAGACGTCATTTAAACAATCATAATCCTTATCAGACAATGCTGATATTCCAAGTATCTCCGGCGGAACACCTATTGAATAACATGCGGCTGTAAATGTTATTGCCCTTGGAAGTTTTAGCCCCCCAAGGTTTCGGGAATATCCAAAAAGACCTATGTGAAGTTTTCTGCGTCTTCTCCCGGGGATATATCCGGATACTTTATTTATCACAGACGATAGTTCAACAAGTCTTCTGTGGTATTCTTCAGAGCATTTTTCAAACATCTCAAGAGAAATTTCCATATCAACAGTCTGTGAGACTCCGGGTGTTCTTTCTTCAAGTTTTCGGACGCCTTCTCTTACGATATCTGGTGAATAGTCATATTTAAAGGCAGACTGGATTGTAAATGTGTGTACTCCGGGATATTCGGAAGTTACCCTCTCTATATTGTCAGGCCTGAGATTCCCCCTGAATGGTGCTGATCCAACCCCTATTATCGGATATATAGGAATTCCTGAGCTTTCCGAAAGCTCAGACATCTTCATAAGAGCCACCTTGTTTAAAATAACAGCACCAATATTTCCATAGTTTATTGCAGGATCCGAGCGTGCAAAGAATACTCTCTGGTATTCAAGATTTTTATTCTCGATATAGCGTCTGACAATCTCATCAGAATTTAGCATTCCTTCCCTGTCCTCAAACAGGGGGATTACGTTTATCCTTTCAGGCCTGAATTCACCTATCCAGTCTGATATGGTATTATTACGTCCTCCAAGTCTTTTATGCTGTTTTCCTACGACAAAATCACAGTAATACTGATATATATTATCAATCGAAACATAGGACGTTGTCATGGGAAGGATTACTTCAAATATCGGGGGAATATCATTTCCATAAAATAGTCTGGCGATGTCAAAAGAGCGTGGAATACTCTCAAGGGTTTCGATTAAAATCTTTGCCTCGGCCTGTTCAATCTCAGGATTCGGAAGTCTGAGAGTTAAAAATACATCTTTACCAAGCTGCTTTTGGGAAAAATACGATTCATACTTGGAAAGAAGCTTTTTAATTACAAAATTGTCTACTTCTTTTCCCTCACAGTCCCACATCTGCTCACTGCAGTTCAGATGCGAATATGCATAATAAGCCTCTAAAACTTCCTCTTCTCCACCCATAAGCGGGCTGCATGCAAAAAAAGGAATGTTTACATTATCAGGATGCTGTGTGCTCATAGTTTTTGGCACATTATAGTGACATTGATCCGTCATGATACAAATTCACCATTTAAATTTGAGGTACACCTTATTCAAAGTCTTGGTTGACATAAAAATAAAAGCATCATAAGACTACTTTTAGCCATACAAAATGATTTATTAAATTAATTAAAGAGACAAAAAAGCTGAAGAAACTTACCAGTAACAATAAAAAAAAATCTTTATTTAACTGTTTTTTAATAATCAAATTAAGAAATTTCACTTTTAGGATATATTTAGGATATAAGTGCCTCAGGGGCAGCTCCATCACAAGTTTCTTCGAAACTTGTTTAACCATGATAACCCGGCCTGGACGCTACCCATACGGGTAGCCTCGTCCGGGAGGATTTGTTTTTTTAATATCCTCAGAACAGAAAAACAACAGGAACAAGGTGAATGCTTGTCCATTCAACTTGTGAATTATCGCAATCAGGGGGAGAATTGAAAGGAGGGGGATGTTCCCCCTCCTTTCTATATTAATTCCAATTTACGATTACCATCTGATTTATTCATTAAATCTCAATAAATTCGCCTGCCTCAAAAATAACAAAAAAGAGATTATTAGAAATATATCAATTTATGTCACGAATTACTTTTTTTGTCCCATCAATCAAATCATTGGCATCCTTTTCTTTAACATCCTCTAAATCAGGATGTGCACATTTATTTCTAATAGCACCTAAATGCTGAATATATCTCCATTGAGATTTCTCTAATATTCCATTATCCTTTAACTTATCATTTATCTTATCCATCTTATCAGCGTAGGAATATTCAATATCATGACTGTCACATAAAAATCTTAAATGACGCTCAAGAGCAACCCCTGCAATTGCACCAGAAGCACGATAAAACTTATTTTCAAATAAAATTTCAGATTCTTCAAGTTCGCTTTGAATGAATTCTGAAGAAATTACTTCCCTTAACTTCAAATTTTCTACACTGATTACATCAGGAATAGAAAGAAGAATAGTTCTCTGATTTTCAAAGACATCAATAAATTTGTGCAAATATACTTCTTTGTTACCTTTATTATAAACTTTTAATTCAATGTAATCAAGGACTCCTCCATTGTAAATATTATCAATAGAAAAAAATCTATAATTTTGCACGAATTCAGATGATTTTGATGGAATATATTTTTTTACAAGTTCTATTGAAGCGAGATAATATCTTTGATAAAGTCGCTTTACTTCTCTTTTTTTCTCTTTTTGAACATCAGAGAATACAATGTTAAAAAATTCTATACGCCTATGTTCATCATATATTTTTAATTCATTAATAAGTTCAATAAATAAGTTTTCAGCATTTTTTGCTATATCTTCCAATTCATTGATCTTTCTACTTACCAGATCAATATTTCTTACCATAATTGAACTATATAGATCACTTTAGAATAATACATTTTTGAAAACGCAATTATTTTGTAATTTATGAGATTTCTGTTTAAAATCCTAAGATTAACAAAAGACTCTGCATCCTAAATGTCAATTAAATAAACATTCATTTAAAAAAACTAATTCCAAACTTGCCAGTAACAATAAAAAACTCACAAAAAAACTCTCATCAATAAGAACAATTGCAGCCGTTTAGATGTACACGAAAATGCTCCCGCATTTTCTCATCTTCGCAAAAGCTCAGATTCCCGGGAACCCGCGTATCTCAGTATACCATCTGAATATAAAAAAGACATACTTAACAGTAACAATAAAAAACTCATAAAAAAACTCTCATCAATAAGAACAATTGCAGCGTTAGATGTTTCCCGAGAACTCGCGTATCTCAGTACACCATCTGACGTAAACGGGCTTAACTGCCGGGTTCGGAATGAGTCCGGGTGTTGCCCCGTTGCTATGGCCGCAATTGAA
>NZ_JBSREC010000035.1:0-30921 GCF_055145805.1 Methanomicrobium sp.
CAGACTGATATTAAGTTCTCATGGGAGAATCTTTTTGCAGAGAACAAGGCTATTATTGACCCTGTTTCAAACCGCTATTTCTTTGTTGGAAATCCTGTGAAATTAACGGTTGAGAATGCACCTGAAATTACGGCAAAGGCTCTTTTGAATCCGAACGACGAGTCAAAGGGATACCGTATGCTTGAATTTAAGGGATCGCTTGCAGTATCCAGGGATGATCTCTCCGGCTGTTCCATGGTGAGATTTAAGGATCTCTTCAATGCCGAAGTTGTAAGAGACGGCGATGAAATATCCCTGAAGTATGCCGGAGATTCACTTGAGGATGCAAGAAATAAAAAAGCACCTATTATTCAGTGGGTTCCTGTGGACTCAAACCTGAGATGCACTCTTCTGTCTCCTGAAGGAAGAGTGGAGGGGCTCTGTGAAGAGGGAGTTTTATCTGAAGAAAATAATGTTGTTCAGTTTGAAAGGACCGGTTTTGCAAGGATTGACTCAGTTAAGAACGGAAATATTACAGCATATTTTGCACATCGTTAAATCAGACTTTATTTATTAAACCAAAATCTATTTTAATCCCTAATTTCAAGTAACAAATAAAAGATTTTTGGGGAATTGGTTGATGGGGCCGGAATCCACACTTTATTTTGTAATACTTGTAGCTATTGCTGCATTTTCCGTATTTTTAGCCCTTATGGCATTAACAAAACCTGATGTGGCGGGTTCCAGGCCTTTTTCCGCTTTTATGATCAGCATTGCATTCTGGTCATTTGCTTATGCATTTGAGTTTTCGTTTGCAGAGACTGCAACAATGCTTATCTCAACAAAAATTGCGTTTATCGGGATTGTTTTAGTGCCTGTATTCTGGGTCTGGTTTGTTCTGGAGTACACCGGAAGAGAGAAATACCTAAAAGGCGGAAAAAAATATCTGCTTTTTATAATACCTGTAATAACACTTCTTTTGCTTTTTACAAATGAATACCACTCTCTTTTTTATTCAACAGGTTATGTGGCAGGAACAAATGGAGAGTTAAACCTTATCGGAAAGTACGGTCCGTGGTATATTGTTCATACAGTTTACAGTTATTTACTTCTCATCTGCGGTACTTTGTTCCTGTTAAAGGTATATTACGAATCCCCTGCTTATTATCGTACCCGGATAGCAATGGTTTTATTCGGGGTTTTAATTCCCTGGATCGGTAATTTTGTTTATATAACAGGGATAGTTCCCAATCTTATGTTTGATATAACTCCGTTTTTTTTCCTTTTGACCGGAATTATCTTCTATATCGGGATCTTCAGATATCCAAATTTTGAGATAATGCCGATTGCAAAAGATACAATTGTTGAGGTTATGACAGACGGTGTTTTTGTACTTGACAAAAACAATTTAATCGTTGATGCAAACCCTGCGGCAAAAAAATATGCAGGGTTTTTGGATGATATCACAGGAAAGAAGATATCTGACATTTTTCCGGGGATTGATGATTTTTTTGGAGATTTAGCCAGTGCAGGGGATGTAAGCACTCT
The DNA here is from genome assembly GCF_055145805.1 of Methanomicrobium sp. Taxonomy (NCBI): domain Archaea; kingdom Methanobacteriati; phylum Methanobacteriota; class Methanomicrobia; order Methanomicrobiales; family Methanomicrobiaceae; genus Methanomicrobium; species Methanomicrobium sp. The sequence goes on from NZ_JBSREC010000035.1 coordinate 1,528, forward strand.
TGAAGTCAGAAATGATGACGGACTGTTCTACTATAATATTGTCATCTCTCCTCTTTTTCCGGATGATAAAAATGCCGGCAGTCTTCTGATTATAAGGGATATTACTGAGCAGAAACTGGCAGAAAAAGAGATATATCTCAGCAAGGAGAGGTACAAAAATCTATATAATAATATAAGTGACGGGATAATTCTTCACAATTTTGCCGATAAGGGAGTACTTGGAAAGATAATTGATGCAAATGATGTTGCTTTAAAGATGCTCGGTTTTTCCGGAGATGAACTGTATGGTATGAGTGGCGATGAGATACAGTCGGCAATTGTCTGTGAGTATGATGAAAGAAGGTACCATAAATTGAAAGATTCGGGATCTTTAAAGTTTGAAACAAGTTTTGTCAGGAAGGATAATTACGTAATTCCTGTATTTTTAAATTCGCGGAGTATATACCTTGACAATGAAGAGGTGGTACTCTCTCTTGTTAAGGATATTACTGTCGAAAAAGAGGCCCGTGATCTTGAAAGACAGAGTCTTATGCAGATTGAGAGAAATATCGAGCAGCTTTCAACATTAAATGATCATATAAGAAATCCACTTGCAGTGATTGTGGGCATCTGCTCTATAAACGACTGGGAAGAATCAGAAATTATTATGGATGAATCCAAAAAGATAGATGAGATAGTAAAAAAACTGGATATGAGATGTCTGGAGTCTGAAAAAATCAGGCAGTTTCTTCTAAAGCACTATAAATTAACTATTTATTCTGAGGATGACTGATTTCATTCTGAAATGAAATCAGGTAGTTATGTAATTTCACAATGAAAAATCTCATTATAATAAAGACCTAAATATAAGACACCATGCCAAATCTTAATGTCGCAATGCTGGGGGTCCCTGATTATGCAAAGGATGTCGGGAAGAAAGGAACAGTCTCTGATATAGCCTTTTACAATCTGAAGAAAGGTGAGGACACGGTTACTATGATTGAACCGCTGAGATATCCCGAGCGTCTTCCTCCTCTTTTTTATTCTGCTTCCATGGCGGATTTGGCTGTTATTGTTGTTAATGCGATAACTCCTGAGTTTGGCGAGACCATCGTTATGCTTGACTGTGCAGGTGTTAAATCCGGATATATTATACTTCAAAATTATCTTGATAAATCACAGATTGCGCCTTTAATTAAGGATACAGTCCTTGAAAATTATGTTTTCATGGAAGATGATCCAAATATGCTAAGGGAGAGGCTCCTTATTGATGCGGCAGAAAAACCGCGTGAAGAAAAAGACACACCCGGTGTTGTATCAGTTGATCATCATTTCAATGTAAAGGGAATCGGAACAGTAGTCCTCGGAGGTGTTGAGTCCGGAACGATTAGGAGTCATGATGCGCTGAAGGTTCTTCCGACTGACAAGACTGCACAGGTTCGTTCTATTCAGAGGCATGATACAGACTGCAACGATGCAACAGAAGGTGACAGAGTCGGACTTGCTCTTAAGAATATAACGTCAGAGGAGCTTGACCGCGGCTATGTTCTCACAAATTCCCCGTCTGTAAAAATAAGTGATAATTTTTCAGGCAAATTAAAGATCGTAAAATACTGGCAGACTCCTGTGACAGTTGGGATGGTAATACATCTCGGACACTGGATGCAGTTTGTGTCAGGAAAAGTAGAGTCTGTATCGGGGGATTTAAAAAATCCTGATATTATCATATCTCTTGAAAAAGAGATGGTCTATCTGCCCGGCGATAATGCGGTTCTCTTTCATCTTGATGCCGGAAAACTGCGTGTCGTAGGCACTGTTACTTTAAACTGAACTCTTTAAATTCTTTATTTTTAAAATTAGTCATATAATAGACTTCGATTATTTTCGAAGTCAAGGCAAGGGTTAATATAATAAACATCCATTTACTGCATATGGAAACAAAATCCGGAATTTTTATGATTGCAGTTGTGATGCTTATCACAATGGCGGCATTTGTCGGCTGTGCATCCGCGGCTGATGAAGAGAAACTGATCCATGTCTCGGGAACAGGTAAGGTAACGACAGACCCTGATCTTGTAGAGGTGTCACTTGCAGTCCAGACTGAGAACCCTGATGCGCTTGTAGCCCAGCAGGAGAACGCAAAGAAGATGAATGACTGTATTGCTGCGTTAAAAGCTCTCGGGTTTACAGATGATGAGTTAAAGACCACAGGATACAGTATGTACTCCTATACAACAAGTTCTGATTCTCCTTTTGGAAAGGACAAAAAAGTATACCGTGTTACAAACACGCTTTTAGTCGAGACAAAACAGACTGAAATGGCGGGTCAAATCATCGACACTGCAATTGCAAACGGTGCTAACAATGTAAATTATATTTCATTTAAGCTGTCAGATGAAAAGAGTCAGAGTCTCAGGTCTGCTGCTCTTGCAAAGGCAGTTACTCAGGCACGCCTCGATGCTGATTCCGTCTCCTCGGCACTTGGTGTTTCGATTACAGGTGTCCAGAGTGTGAATGTGGGTGCAAGCTATACTCCGTACACATATGCCGAGAGCAGTTACAAGAGTATGGCAATGGATTCTGCGGGAGCCATGGCACCTACGCCGATTCAGGCTGACACTGTGGATGTTACTGCAAGTGTTTCAATCGATTATATAATCAGATAATATGTTTCAGGGGTTTGACACTCCCCGTCTTTTTTAGTGTCTTTTTTAAAGTCGCTGTTTTTTGGCGAAGGATACTTGAAAAGTTTATTTTGCTATTAAATGTGACTAATAGAAAGGCTGGTTTTAGTATATGTCAGGCGATATAGTGAATCATAAGAAAAATGCGGGTTATTATGCCGCAGATCTCGTTAAGAGCGGAATGGTTGTAGGCCTTGGGACAGGTTCCACTGTATTTCACTCAATGGAACGTCTTTCTGAAAGAATAAAAAATGACGGGCTCGTAATAAAAGGCGTTCCTACGTCTCTTCAGACTGCAATACGTGCCAGAAACCTTGGAATTCCCATAACCACGCTTGATGACTGCCCTTTTATTGATATTGCAATTGACGGTGCAGATGAGGTTGACCCTGACTTTAACCTGATAAAAGGGAGGGGCGCTGCACAGACAAGGGAGAGATGTGTTGCAGAGGCGGCAGAGACATTTGTGGTTGTGGTTGACGCAGGCAAACTTACAAAGAAACTTTCTGTTGTTGTTCCTGTCGAAGTGATACCTTTTGCACTGACTCTTTTCTGTGAGAAAATAAAGGATATGGGGGGCGTTCCGGTTGTTCGTGAGGGTGTAAAAAAGGATGGTCCCGTAATAACGGACAACGGATGCATTGAAGTTGACTGTGATTTTGGTGAAATAGACGATCCAAAAAGCCTTGAAATGAGAATAAACAATATTCCTGGTGTTATCTCGTGTGGGATTTTTGCGGAATTTAAGGAAAAAATAGTTGTAATTGTCGGTAATGAAAGTGGTATTGAAATCTTATAATGATGCGATTTCACGTACTTTCTGTATAAGTTTAAGCTGTTTTTCTATCTCTTCTTTCTTTTCGGATTCGATTTTGTTAATAATCTCTTCCATAGGTTTTGAGAGACAGTAGATTTTAACCGGCCTGCCTTTGCTTTCTGCCTTGCTCTCGCGGTTTTCTATCCATTCTTTCTCACTGAGAGTCCGCATCGCAATGCTCACTTCAGGCTGGCGGAGATCTGTTCCGCGTTCAATGTCCCTTGATGTTGCTTCGTTTGTGTTTGCAAGATATACTAAAACTTTTGATACATTTCGTTTCAGGCCAACATCGGTGAGAAGAGTTGCTAATTCTTCTTCTGTCTCTGTAAAAGTAAGCACTTTTTCTAGTCTCATGGTCTCACCAGAAATTACTCTTAATATTCTGTCTGTAAGATATAAATAGATATTTATCTATTTATTTGTATTTGATCTAAAAATAATTGTTTTGTAATATATTTGAGAAAATGGAAATTTTATTTTTATTATTGCTGAATCAATCCGAGATTGGAAAGGTCTGACATAATCTTTATTACTGCTCTCTTTGCATCTCCTGTCACTTTCCCACCTGTAATTATCAGTTTTCCTGATCCAAACAGGAGTACAACCACTTTTGGGTCTTCAAGACGGTAGACAAGTCCCGGGAATTGTTCAGGTTCATATTCTATTTTATCAAGGTTAAAACCGACTGCAATCTTATTTAAGTTAATAGGAGTTCCTAAATCTGCGGATGTGACAATATTCTGGATCTTATATTCAAGTTTATCATAAATCTCAATTTTGAGTTCCCTTAGTCTGGTTCCAAGAATTTCAAGACCTTTTGTCAGGCTGTCAACACTTTTTGCTCCGGTAAGAACAACCTTGCCTGATCCAAAGACTAGTGCCGCAATCTTCGGGTCCTGCATTCTTAATACAACACCTGGAAATCTTTTTTTGTTATATTCAGCATCTTTAATCTTTTCGTTTATCATCTGCAGATCAAGCGTTTCTGCAATTTTTGCTGATGCAACTATGTTCTCTATCTTTAAGGACTCTTCAGGATTGACCTTCATATTTATAAAGTGATTTATATGCTATATAAACAGTTGGGTGACACCAATTCATTATTAATATATATATATAAAAACGGGTCAGGTCTTTTTCACAGTTTTTGAAAAGTGTGATTCTTAATGATTAAAAATTACAAAATTATATCTATAAATTAGTTCAATAGAATGTAAGAACAATTGGACGAATGAAATTTCGTTATTTGCCGAAGATATGCCTGTTAAGAAAATAAGGATAAAAACGGCGGCTTTTGAGTAAAAAACAGAATGAATTCTCTAAAATGAGGTAAAATATGTCAAAATGGATGTTAAGCGAGGCCGAAGGCTACGATTTCCTGAAAAAGTATGGTGTCCCGGTTCCTGAATACAGAATAGTAAAATCTCCAAAAGAGGCATCAGCTGCTTCTGAAGAGATCGGATTTCCTGTTGTAATGAAGATTGTATCTCCCCAGATTCTTCACAAAAGTGATGCCGGCGGTGTAATCGTTGGTGTAAAGGACAAAGTTGAGGCAGGAGAGGCTTATGAGCAGATTCTCTCCAGTGTAAAGTCCTGCAACCCTGATGCGGAAATTGAGGGTGTTATTGTTGAAGAGATGGCAAAGCCCGGTGTTGAGCTGATTATCGGAGGAAACACCGACTCTGCTTTTGGAAAGACAATAACCTTTGGTATTGGCGGTACACTTGTCGAATTTGTAAAGGATGTATCCCTCAGAATTCTGCCTATTTCAGAGGATGAAGTGCGGCAGATGGTAAAAGAGATCAACTCCTATAAGCTGATTGCAGGTTACAGGGGTTCTGCTCCAAAGGATGAGGAGACTCTTGTAAAGACTATTATGAATGTCTGCCGTGCCTTTGAGGAGAATGAGGACTTAAAGGAGTTTGACATAAACCCGCTAAGACTCTATGAGTCCGGCGCATGTGCTGTTGATACTGCTTTTATCTTCAGTGATGAGCACAAAGCTGATTTAAAAGGGGCGGAAGAGGTTGATGTCAGTATATTTGATCCAAAATCAATTGCTGTAATCGGCGCATCAGAAACTCCCGGAAAGATGGGATATGCTGTTATGCACAAGCTCTCGACATTCCCCGGAAAATTATATCCTGTAAATCCAAAGAGGGATGTAATTATGTGCTTTAAAACACGTCCCAGCGTTCTTGATATTGAAGGGGATGTTGATATGGCAGTCATTACAGTTCCCTCGGCACTTGTCCCCGGAGTTATGGAGGAGTGCGGCAAAAAAGGTGTAAAAATTGCGGTTATAATTACAGCCGGCTTTAGGGAGATGAATGAAGAGGGCAAAAAGCTTGAGGAGGATACTGTTGCCATCGCAAAGAAGTATGGCACCAGGATTGTCGGGCCTAACTGTCTTGGTATCATCTCTCCGCACAAGGGATATGACACAACATATGTCCAGAGATCACCTGCCCCCGGAAACATTGCATTCCTCTCCCAGAGCGGTGCCATTGTAAACGCGGTTGTTGACTGGAGTTTAACACACAATGTCGGTTTTTCGGCTGTTGTTTCGGTTGGCAACCAGGCAGATCTTAATTTCTTTGATTATCTCCACTGGGCTGAGGCTGATCCTAATACAGAGGCGATTATCATGTACATTGAGGAGATCAACAATGGCAAAGGTTTCCTCGATGTTGTCTCAAGAATTGCAAAGACAAAGCCTGTTGTTGCAATAAAGTCAGGTTCTTCCGAGCGTGGCCGTGCCGCCGCCGCATCACACACAGGTTCCCTTGCAGGAAGCTATGAGGTTTACATGGAGGCATTCAGGGAGGCAGGTGTCTTAAGTGTCACAAATCTGGAGGATGCATTCCTGGCAGCAGAATTCCTCTCACATAACAAGCACTACCCAAAGGGCAAGCGTGCTGTTGTCGTTACAAATGCGGGCGGTTTTGCAGTTCTCTCAACCGATTATGCAGAACGCTATGGTATTGAGATTGTTGATCTGCCGCAGAGTGTAATCGATGAGATGGATGAATTCCTGCCTCCGTTCTGGAATCGCGGAAATCCTGTTGATCTCCTTGGAGACGCAGACGGTGCCAGATTTGCAAAGACTTTCAGTGTTCTCACCAAACATGACGACCTCTGGGATATATGTATGATAATTGGTTTCCCAAACCTTGTTCTGACTTCAGAGCGTTTCGCAAAGCAGATTATGATGCTCTCCGAGTCTACGGATAAGAGGATTGTGTCGGTCTTACTGGGCGGTGCAGAGATGAATGGTGGTCGTGAAATTTTAAGAGAGAACAAGGTGCCTCCGTTTGAAGAGCTTGAAACAGCATTCCGTGTGGTTGGAAGAACTCTTCAGAGCAAATACCGTGTCAAGGGCCAGGGGCTCTTCTGATTATCTCACTATTTTTTTGCCCCGGGTTTTTTACTGTTTTTGGTATTCATTGCCATTAATTTTGAATATCAGCATTTTTGAGATCTAAACCGTTAGTGACCCGGATAAATGCCAAAAACAATCTTTAAATGAAAGAATGATGGTTGAAAAAAAGTATTTTTTAGTCGTATTCACGCCATGTGTTCTTACACTTTGTGCAGCGGAAGAAGCGGACTTCACTTTCATCAGCGGAACGGAGCTGGCGCATCCACCATTCGGCTGTTTTGTTGCCACATTCCGGACATTTTACTGTTGTTGTGGGAAGAGTTGATACAAGGTTTTCATCGTCAACGATAATTATATCCCTGTCAACCATCTTTTTTGTTTTTTTAAGCTGCGACTTGTCTGAGACGTCTTTTTCAAAATCGCATCTCGGGCATTTAAGTTTTCCACCTGATGATTTCAGCATACTTTTGCAATTTGGACAGAACATCATTGGTTATACATAGGTCTCTATTTGATTAATCCTTATGGATTCTATCATCTGAAAATTTGTTGTCTTCCTTGTTGTCTTCTTCTGATATTGCGTAAGCGTTTTTAAAAACTTAAAACCAAGTTTATAACCAATGGAAGCTGTTTTGGTTTTTTTGTCGGCTCTTGCGTTTATTGGATTTTTGTTAATACCCGGCAGTAAAAAGACTTATTTTGCAGCTGCGGGCTGGATACTGATAGTTCTGGCGCTTTTATCTGATTTATCCTATTATATATGTGAGGAGAACAATTTTCTCTATCCTTTTCTCGCAATACTCGGGATACCGTTTCTTGCAGTTACTGTGCCTGAGATTCTGAAGGAAAACAAATATGTCATATATCTGAGTCGTGGTGCTGCAATTGCATTTTTGATCTATTTCCCGTTTGCATACATTCCGCAGGCCGGGGATTTTTTAATATCAGTTGTTACTGATCAGGTTTATGCTATCGGGACATTCCTTGGATTTCCTTTCAACCAGATTGGGTGGAATATGCTTGAATACAACGGATTCCGTGTTGAAATTATTCTTGCCTGCACAGGCATTCAGAGTATTGCTATAATGCTTGGTCTGGCATACTGTATCCCGACAACTTATAAGCAAAAATTACTGGCCTTCCTTCTGATTGCACCTGTGATATACATTTTAAATCTTTTAAGAAATGTTTTCGTTGTTGCGGCATACACAGGTCAGTGGTTTCAGTATCTGCCGGAGATAGCATCCAACGGGGAATACGGTTTTGAGAGTTTCTTCTGGGCGCATAATGTTATGGCAGAGATGGGGGCACTTGTATTTCTGGTAGTTCTTGCACTTGCATTGTTTGCTGTTATTCCTGAACTTGGCAGTTTTGCAGATGGTCTGATAAAATTGTATATGGAAAAGATCAAAGGTGCATATAAAGGTAAATAATCCTCTGTAGTGCTGATAGATTGGTGCAGACGGCAATTATTATGATTGCCGGTGCAATGAAACCTGTAAGGCCGCCAAGGACCAGAAATATTATTGTCTCAGGTCTTCCAAAAAAACCTACTCTTTCTAAGGGGTCATCTATCTTTCCGTCTTCCCTCTTTTCAAAACCCACTTCCGCATATGTGACCGGTTTTATAAAAGTGTTCATAAGAGAGCCGATTATTGCAAGGGCAACTATTGCAAAGTCAACAACGTAGCCGTTTACTCCTGTCAGTATAATGTAGGGGCTTAGAATTGCAACCCCTGAAAGACCTATTCCCAAAAGGACAATGCTGTCGACATATTTGTCTACTATCCAGTCAAATACGGCACCAAATTTGCTTTCGGTTCCTGTTTTCCGTGCAACTGTCCCGTCAACAAGGTCCAGTAAGGCAGATATTAGAAGAAATATTGCTCCTGCTGCAAAAAGCTGTCTGAAGAAGAGATATGCAGTAATAAGTCCGGCTATTAAGGACATAACCGAGATCATATTGGGAGTAAACCTTAATTTGATGAATATATCTGCAACGGGCTCAAGGCATCCGATAAATTTAGGTCTTAAAGCAGTAATATTCATGTTATATTATTTGGAATCACCTGCTTAAAGGTTTCACTTATTTGATTTGAACTGTTTTTTTCTGATTTTTGTGACAGGATAATTCTTTCATGACTTCTGATATGTGAAATATGCCGGAGTTCTTAATTTTTACTGATTTTTATAGGGCTAACTTCTTTACTGATACAGGACAATAAAACTTTAAGAAAGATTGTCATGGCAGAAGAGAAGAGAAGACCTCATGTTATGATAATGTCGGAGATTACCACTGATGGTAAACTGACATTAAAAAAAGGTGCCTCCAGTAAAATACTGATGAAATATATGGATCATGAAACTGATCTGCTTCTTCACAAAACAAGGGCTGAATATGACGCAATAATGGTGGGTTCAAATACAATTAAGATTGATAACTCGTTTTTAACAGTCCGTTATGTGGAGGGTGAGAATCCTGTGAGGATTATCCCAAACAGCAGAGGGGATATCCCGCTTGATTCCAATGTTTTGGGCAGTGATTCAAAGACTATAATTGCAGTCAGCAAAAAGGCACCTGCAGACAGAATTGAGGCTATAAAGAAAAAAGGCGCAGATGTTGTAGTTTGCGGAGAGGACAAAATCGAGTTGCCATATTTAATGGATATATTATTTGTCCGGTATGGCATCAGAAAACTGATGGTTGAAGGGGGGCCTACCCTGAATTATTACATGCTTCAGGACAGGCTTGTTGATGAAGTCCGTCTCATCCATCTTCCTTTCATCGTCGGGGGGGAGGATACGCCTTCACTCGTCGGGGGAATGCACATAGATTCTGAAGAGGAGATGTTTCGCCTGACGTTAAAAGACCATTATATGTGCGGGACAAACCTCGTAACCGAATATGATGTTATGTGGTGAACAGATATGTCCTGGCTTGACTATCAGATAGAAAAGATAGATCGAAGTAAACTGCGTAAAAATGCAATAAAATGGTTTTTTGCAGGGATTGTGGTGATGATTGCAATTTTTGCAATAATTTCCCTTTTTCCCTATGCGCAGGATGGCGGGGTGAGAGTCATCCGTATTGAGGGGACTCTTGTTACAGGTGATGTTTCAAGCGGAGGATATGCCGGAAGTGAGTATATCGGCGGTCAGCTGAGAGATGCGGCTGACGATCCCTTAACTGAAGGTATAGTTCTCAGGGTAAACAGCCCCGGGGGCTCTCCTGCTGCGGCACAGGAGGTTATAGGGGATCTTGAATACGCAAAGACGAAGAAACCTGTTGTTGTCTCAATGGGTGATATGGCGACCTCAGCCGCTTATCACATAAGTTCACATTCAGACTGGATATTTGCAAATCCAGATACTATGACAGGGAGTGTCGGGACAATCTGGACCTTCTATGACAGGAGTGTGTCACTTGATAATGAGGGAGTATCTGTAGCCGTTGTAAAATCCGGTGAATTAAAAGATCTCGGGTCATCATTCCGGTCACTTAGCAGTGAAGAACTTGAGTATGTTCAGAAGATGGTCAATGACAGCTTTGAACTTTTCATAAATGATGTAATCTCCCAGAGAAATATAAAAAGGTCTGATATTGAAGATGCACAGCTCATACGCGGAGAGGATGCACTTAAACTTGGTATTGTTGATGAGATGGGGAATCTTTATGATGCAATTGAATACACTAAAAAGTATAATTCAGAGTCTGCTTTGGAAGCAGACGACGAATTAATATTAAATATCTCTTATTAAACCCAATTTTTTCAGGCCATATATTTTGGATCAGCTTTCATGATCTCACGGCAGACTGTTGTTGCATAATGTCCGGGTGGAAGCGGGAATTTTAGTGTTATATCGTTTCCGTCTATAGATCCTGTAATCTCTGTTTTTAATCCGATCGGTCTTAAGGCACCCGTAAATCTTGCCCCGACGAGGTTTGAAATGTTTGAATATCCCTCTTTTGTGATCTCCATCTCTTCCATTATTTCGGATGCATATCTGTCCATATATCCTTTATGCTCAAAATCCTCCGAACCGGGCATGTAAATTGCAGCGATACATCTTCCTCTTTTTGCATGAATTGCTGCGGTTTTTACATTCTTCTCATCTACGATGTCTTCTCTGCCGTCCGGGAATATGAGTCTGTCTCCTATTTCAGGTTCAAAGATATCGCCTCCTGTCTTCTCGATTCTCAGACTTAATATTCGGTTGAAAAGGTATGACTGAAAAGCGCTTACAAACATTGAGAGAAGTTTTGGTGGAATTACAGCAAGTGCACCCTCGTAATCGCCGGGCTTTTCAATTAAATGGTGGAGCATCGAGCGTTCATAGTGCATATGTACAGGCATCAGGTTTAGTGCCTCTTTAGGATCTTCTGTTTCATCAAAGTATGCTCTTGCGGCTTTTGTCTCCTCATTTTCGCCAGCAAACGGGAATCCTGTATATTTCATGACGGCATCTTTGTAGTCCCCTTTTAGCATTGCAATTCCGACAATGTGGGATACAGGTCTTATCGTTCCGAAGCGCTGTATAGCGTAGTAGTTGGGAAGACCCTGTGCTGCTTTTGCCTTACACTCTTCGAGTGCGGAATTTAGATCCTCTCCTGTGCAGTCCCTGATTTTTATTTCAAAATTATTGCCCTTTAAAGTCCCGAGTGACATCTGCTGTCTTGCAGGTCCGAGAGGTTTTAGTTCTATATCCTTTAATGAGATTCGTTCAATATCCTCAGGTTTAACGCCGTATATGGAGATGAGCTGTGTTGTTACCGCACGCTTATCCTTGGTCCCGCCCCATGAAATTCGTCTGTGGCTGATACCAAGCCTTTTTGATATCTCTTTTGCCGCACGCTGAAGCTCCCAGTTTGTCTTTTTGAGTTCACATATGAGGTGCGGGCCTCCTGTGAGTTTTATGTCTGCAAAATCTTCATTTACAACAAAATCTTCCGGTGTTTTTTTGAGTATTCCTCCTGTTCCCTGACTGTCTGTAAGATAATATTCCATTCCGAGATTTTGTTCTGTTTCATAAGGACTTTTCATCATAGTAATGCAAGATCGCCTGTTAATTTATCAAGGTCTTCTGATTTTGCAGGGCCGAGTCCGAGGGCAGTCACTGTTCCCGGGTCAATTTCGGTCATACCTGCATCGGTTATAAGGGCAGTTGAAATTCCTGCCTGTTCTGCATAGGTCTTTATTTCGTAAAGCTGTCTTAGCGAGTCTGCTTTTAATGCAACTTTTTTCATGCCCTCTGCGTACCATTTTTTCTTTATCACCTTGTCGGCGTGCTCATATGAGATCACGGCGGCATGGGCTAACTGTGCACATTTTTTCCCGCAGCTCATTTTGACGTCGTTTCTGATTATGAGGCACTGTTTATATTTGAAATCGGGTTCTTCTCTCATTGTATGTATACCTGTTTGGGAAGTATTGCAGAAATAGGTATAACACACTGACAAAGTACTGGCATATTTTATACCTGTCCCTGTCAAATCTCTAAAAGCAGATGTATGACGTCATTGTTGCCGGCGGAGGCCCTGTTGGCAGTTCGGCAGCCCGTTTTTGTGCAGAAAACGGCTTAAAAACACTTCTTATAGAGGAGCATTCCGAATTTGGGAGACCTGTGCAGTGTGCCGGACTTTTAAGCAACAATGCCTTTTTGGAATGCCGTGTGTCAGAAAGAAGTGTCTTAAACACAGTAACCGGTGCAAAAATAATATCCGGCCTGGGGAGCGAGCTTGCATTTGATGCGGGAAAGATAAAGGCATACGTTGTTGACAGAAGTGCACTTGACAGGGAGATGGCCGTTAATGCCGCAGACTGCGGTGCAGATATAAAACTTAAAACATCTGTAACAAATTATCGCGACTCCGAAGTTATAACGACAGGCGTGAATGGAAAAGAGTCTTTTAAGTCTAAAATAGTGATTGCGGCAGACGGGCCGCGATCAGTTTTTTCCAGAATCCTTGGTATGAAAAGACCTCCTGTTGTTCTTTCAGGAATACAGGCCGATATTCCTCATGAGATGCCGGAAAACTTAGTGGAGCTTCATCCTTACGCATCGCCCGATTTTTTCGGATGGGTGATTCCTGCAAATAAAGGATTTGCAAGGGTGGGACTTTGCGGTGAGAAGGATGTGTATGAGAGATTTCTGCGGTTTTCAAAAAAGTTTGAAAATTCCTGTGTGCATCTTGTAACAGGCACAATTCCTCTTGGGATTATGCCTAAGACATATTCCGGTAGGGTTTTATTCTGCGGCGATGCAGGAGGGTTTGCAAAACCCACATCAGGCGGGGGTGTCTATACCGGAATCCGGACTGCTCTTCATGCATCTGATGTGGCACTAAAGTGCTGTGAGTCAGACAGATTTGATGAATCTCAGATGCGGGATTATGAGAGAAGATGGAAATCTGATATCGGACGCGAACTTAAGGCCGGAATGGCACTTTACAGGATGAGGCAGAAAGTATCCGATGCTCAGATTGAAAGTCTTTGCAAGTGCATGAACTCTCCTGACATTCTGGATGATATAATAAAATACGGCGATATGGACAGGCCGCAAAAGATTATACGGAAAATGATGCTAAAACCTTCGGTTGTTAAAACTCTCGGGAGCATTGCTGCAGCAGAACTTAAAAACCTTATTTTTTAACCGATATAATTAAAAAAAATGATGTTTAATTAGAATTATTATGACAAGTCAGTTCGGCAGAGGTTTTATTACATGTATAATGCTGATATCAAAACATGTCAGTCTTCCTCCGGAAAGGGCATGGACCGGACTTGCAGATCATATGACTGAGGCGGTTTTGCCTGCTTCTTTTAAGGGAACGGAGGTAGATGAACTGTTTTCTCTTCTGCGTCAGAAGATCATGTGGCACCAGAACGGCTTAATGGACACAGATGACCTTGAGGGTGTTTACAAGACCCTTAAAAGGCTGGTCGTTGCGATAGACAAAGAGCTTGGAATAGATTCTCCCGAAGTTGGAAAATACGACTGAATTAAATTTAATAAAAAAACCTGATTTAACCTATAATTTTTCTTTTATTTCTCTGTCTGATAGGAATACGGGGATGTTTTAAGTGCTATCACACCATATTATATATGTGCGTTTTAGTCTAGATTATGTACTGATCTTCAACGAAAAAAAATTCTCATATAATGAGACTATTTTGATGAATATTCGGGATATCAGCTATTAATCCGGGGGATATATAAATTGGCAGATAACAGTTACGATGCATCACATATCACAATCCTTGAGGGACTTGATCCTGTAAGGGAAAGGCCTGCAATGTATATCGGCAGCACCGATGCAAGAGGTCTTCATCACCTTGTCTATGAGGTTGTTGATAATGCGGTCGATGAAGCCCTTGGTGGCTTTTGCGATCATATTAAAGTCACAATAAACAGTGACGGTTCGTGTACAGTCCGTGATAACGGAAGAGGTATTCCTGTGGACATGATGGAGGATCAGGGCGGAAAAAGTGCCCTTGAAATAGTCCTTACCGTCCTTCACGCAGGAGGTAAATTCGACAAGAACACATATCAGGTTTCAGGAGGTCTGCATGGTGTCGGTGTTTCTGTTGTAAATGCCTTATCTGAGAATTTAACGGCCGAAGTATACCGTGAAGGCAGAATTCATGAGATGTCTTTTGAAAGAGGAAACGTTGTATGCGGGCTTTCTTCCAGAAAGAATGCAGGCAGTGATGATTTCATTCATGGTACAATAATCACTTTCAAACCTGATCATCTTATTTTTGAGACTGTAAACTTCGATTATGACATTTTAAGCCACAGGATGCGTGAACTTGCGTTCTTAAACAAAGGGCTTAAAATAGAGATATCCGATGAGAGAAACGGTTACAATGATACATTCCACTATGAAGGCGGAATATCCGAATTTGTAAAATATATTATCGCCGGAAAGGAGACTGTTCATCCTGATGTGATAAATCTCTGTACAAAGGATGAGATAAGCAAGGTTGAGGCTGATGTATCCCTGCAGTATTCTGCTTCATACTCTGAGAATGTTTTGACGTTTGTAAACAGTGTCAATACAAGAGAAGGGGGTACTCACCTTGAAGGATTCAGAAGTGCTCTTACAAGGACAATAAACAAGGTTGCAAAGGAGAATAATCTTCTGAAGGGAATTGATGCCACACTTAAGGGTGAGGATGTCCGTGAAGGTCTCAATGCAATTATCAGCGTAAAGATAGCAGAGCCTCAGTTTGAGGGGCAGACCAAGATGCGTCTTGGAAACAGCAATGTGAAGGGTATTGTTGACTCTCTTGTTTATCAGTCGCTATCAGAGTACTTTGAGGAGAACCCGAGGGTTATTCAGGCGATTGTTGAAAAGGCACTGACAGCAGCAAAGGCAAGGGAGGCTGCAAGAAAGGCACGTGAACTTGCAAGAAGAAAGAGCACGCTTGAAGGCAGCGGTCTTCCCGGAAAGCTTGCGGACTGCTCAGAGCGTGACCCTGCAAAGAGTGAGATATATATCGTGGAAGGAGACTCTGCGGGAGGTTCTGCAAAGCAGGGCAGATCCCGTCTTACCCAGGCGATACTGCCTCTTAAGGGAAAGATTCTCAATGTTGAGAAGGCAACTCCTCATAAAATTCTGAAAAATGCCGAAATTCAGACTCTGATATCTGCAATAGGATGCGGAATCGGCGAAAATTTCAATGTCGAAAAGGCACGTTACCACCACATAATTCTGATGACTGATGCGGATGTTGACGGTGCACACATATGCACTCTTCTTCTGACCTTTTTCTACAGATATATGCCGCAGCTCATTGATAACGGATATATCTATATCGCACAGCCTCCTTTATACCGGATTGCAAAGGGTAAAAGGGAAGTTTATGCATATCGTGAGGACGAGATGAGAAAGTTCCAGGAGGAGTTTGGCGAGAAGGGAACTTCGATTCAGAGATATAAGGGTCTTGGTGAAATGAATGCAGATCAGCTCTGGAATACGACCATGAATCCCGAAACACGGGTCTTAAAGAAGGTTGATGTTATGGAAGCAAGTTATGCGGACGAGATTTTCTCAAAACTTATGGGGGATAATGTTGAAGCCCGCCGTGAATTCATATACCGCTACGGAAAGGAGGTGACAAACCTTGACATCTGAGCAGTTTAAACCAGGTGAAAGAAGGATCATTCCGGTAAGCATAGAAGAGGAGATGAAATCCTCATATATTGACTATGCGATGTCTGTTATAATCGGTCGTGCTCTTCCTGATGTAAGGGACGGCTTAAAGCCTGTTCACAGGCGCACGCTTTATGCGATGGGTGAGATGGGAAACACCCACGATAAACCGTATAAAAAATGTGCACGTATTGTCGGAGAAGTAATGGGTAAGTATCACCCGCATGGTGATGCTTCAATTTACGATACTCTTGTCAAGATGGCACAGCCTTTCTCGTACAGGCATACTCTTGTTGACGGTCAGGGAAACTTCGGTTCAATAGACGGGGACTCCGCGGCTGCGATGCGTTATACCGAGGCAAGGCTTGATCCGGTATCTGAGGAAATTCTGGCAGATATTGACAAGGATACTGTCGATTTCAAACCCAATTTTGATGAATCCATAAATGAGCCTGTTGTTCTCCCTTCAAAGGTTCCGAATCTTCTGGTAAACGGTTCAGAAGGTATTGCAGTCGGTATGGCAACAAAGATGCCGCCGCATAACCTGGGAGAAGTCTGCAATGCAGTATGTGCCACAATAGACTGCCCTGAAATATCTATATCAGAACTTATGGAGCATATGCCCGGTCCTGACTTCCCTACAGGTGGAATAATTCTTGGAAGGAGTGGCATTGTAAACGCTTATACCGAAGGCCGGGGCAAAGTCAGGGTTCGCGGAGTTGCCGAGATAGAAGAGTCCGGTAAAAAAGAGAGGATAATAATCTCGGAGATTCCCTATCAGGTCAACAAGGCAAGGCTCATAGAACAGATTGCAGACCTTGTCAAGGATAAAAAAATAGACGGCATATCTGATCTCCGTGATGAGTCGGATAAAGACGGAATCCGTGTTGTTGTTGAGCTTAAAAAAGGAATTGTTCCTCTTGTTGTCTTAAACCAGCTGTACAAGCATACCCCGCTTGAGACAACATATGGTGTAATCAATCTTGCAATTGTCAACAGGCAGCCGAGATATCTCAATTTAAAAGAAATAATATCTGAATTTTTAAAGCACAGAAGAGAAGTAATCTGCAGAAGAACTGCCTTTGATCTTAAGAAAGCTGAAGACAGGCTTCACATATTAAAAGGTCTGCTTTTAGCGCTTGACAACATTGATGCGGTTATTGCGACAATCAGGGGCTCTTCCACAACCGAGGAAGCGGCACTTAAGTTAATTGAAAACTTTGGTCTTGATGCAATTCAGGCCGATGCAATATTAAAGATGCAGCTTCGCCGTCTCGCAGCACTTGAACATAAGAAGATAACTGACGAGAGAGACGGAATTTTAAAAGAGATTGACAGATTAAAGCTCATAGTCTCTGATGATGCTCACATTTTTGCCGAAGTTAAAAAGGAAACCCAGGAGATTGGTCAGAAGTATGCAAACGAGAGGAGGACTAAGATAAGCCATGATGTGAGTGATTTTGATAAAGAGGACCTTATAGAAAATAAGCAGGTTTTGGTCTCACTTACATCTGATAATTACATCAAGTCAATGCCTCTTGACACATACAAGGGTCAGCACCGCGGAGGACGCGGCATTGTCGGAATGTCGACAAAGGAAGAGGACTTTGTGAAGAATGTCTTTGTCGCATCAACGCATGACTATCTGTTATGCTTCACATGCTCGGGACGTATTTACTGGCTTAAGGTTTATGATATTCCCGAGGCAACAAGACAGAGCAGGGGAAAAGCAATCGTCAATCTTCTGAACTTAAATGACGAGAAGGTTACTGCTGTAATTCCTGTCTCCACCTTTGTTGAGGACAAATATTTCCTGTTTGCAACAAGGCACGGCATGATTGTAAAGATACCGCAGCAGGAGTTTTCAAGGCCAAGACTGACCGGAATCAATGCAATTACATTGCGTGATGATGACGAGCTTGTTGATGTAAAGGAAGTGGAAGAATCAGGCGAGCTTGTAATTACGACCAGATTTGGTCAGAGTCTCAGATTTAACCTGAGTACTGTTCCTTTAAGGCACAGAAACGCACTCGGTGTCAAGGGTATTAAACTTCGCTTCCAGGATGTCTTACAGGATATTACAGTTGTTGAAAAGGATCACCTGCTGACGCTTACCGAGAAGGGATATGGCAAGAGAACCGAGTTTGACGAATTCAGGGGTCACGGCCGTGCAACAATGGGTGTTAAAAACATCCAGGTTGATATTTCAGGTGGAATTGTCTCATCAAAGGCTGTAAATGACACTGATGAGGTGATTTTAATGAGCACTTCAGGTATTGTAATCAGGACAAAGGTATCCGAGATCTCAGTTCAGAAACGTGGTACAAGAGGTGTCCGCATAATGAAACTTGATTCAGGTGACAGTGTTGTCGGCTTTGCAATTCTTGAGGCAGGAGTTGCAGGGGATGATGAGGAAGATTTGAATCAACAGGATCCTGGCAGTCAGCCTCCTGTTCCTGATGAGGAATAAACAAACCACTTTTTTTTGCTAAAATAATTTTTAAACAGCAGTATTATTATATTTCCCAATCCTAAATGGAAACCATGGATAAAGGAAAAATAACGGTGATTATTCTGGTAATTGCCCTTATTGCATGCGGGGGATATATATTCTTTAAAAATTACCCCGGACTTTTTAACCCGGGTTCTGCAGGGGCGGTTTCTGCGGAGGATAACAGTGTTGTATATCAGACAACAGTGCCTGTCACCCAGTCTTCTTCAGAGGAGTCTGTGACACAGTCTTCTGTGAGCTATGTTCATGCCGGTGAGGTTTATGCAACGCCTTCTGCGATAAAGAGTATGGATCTCTATGTAGAACCTGTTGACTGGGACTCTGTAATCGGAAATGACGGTGTTGTAATACATTTCTGTTTCTATGATGAATATGGAAGAAAAGTGATATTTTATGGAAGCACTCTCGACTGTGAGGTAGATATTCTCACTCCCCGGACAGATACCTTAATGCGGAGTGTAAATCCGAGAAAAGTTCTTTATAAGGGATATACGTCAATTACCAGCTCTGATCAGGGTGAGGGCGGCCCTCTTGCAGGCATAAGGGTTGCATACAGTGATCTGAATCTGGGTCAGTATGACAGGGGAATCGGGCAGATTAAGATTAAGGCATCTCTTCCTGCCGGAGGGACAATTACAGGCGAGGAAACATTTTTGTACACCAAGCATTAAGCATAATTCATTATGCTGTCTGTATATGATGAGACAATAACAGTAATGACACACGGGGAAGGGGATATTATTAATTTATCTCCTTTGATTTCTGTTGTTGTAAAAAAAAGCGGTATAAAAAAAGGTACCCTAAATATTTTCTCAGTTGGTTCAACTGCCGCAGTTACAACGATAGAATACGAGACAGGTGTCTTAGAAGACTTTAAAAGATCATTATCCTCACTTGCGCCGGAGAATATATCCTATAAACATGATAAGGCATGGGGCGACGGAAACGGCAGGTCACATGTAAAGGCGGCTTTTATCGGCCCCTCACTGACAGTGCCTGTAAGAGACTGCCTGCCTGTTTTTGGTACGTGGCAGCAGCCTGTGCTTATTGAACTGGATACAAGAAGCGAAAGGAAGAGAAATATTCATTGCACTATAACGGGATTTGTTAAAAATTAGGTAAAATTTAACAATATTCTTCCGGACTTTCCGGTTTAAACATCGCAGTTGTTCGTTTCCTGACTGAAAATATCAGTCTGTCATCATCAGATCGTGGTGAAATATTTGTTTCATGCACGTTTTAGTCAAGAGGTAATGTTTCGAGTTGTGATACTAATTCCCAGATGCGTGTTCTTGCATGAACAGGCATGTTTGGATCGTTTGAGACCTCATCGATTATAGAAAGTGCTGTTGCAGCACGCATTCCAAGGCCCTGTGAATTGTCCGTAAGAACCTTTTTGGTCTCATCTGCCACTCTTCTGATATTTCTGGGTATTGTTGTATCATCCACGATTGCCTGAAGCATCTGAATACTGTAATTTATTGTGTTTTGAGGATCTGCCATTTAACATCACCATCCTATTATTAATTTAGGTACCGGCATATATAAGGTGAACTAGATTTGGTGAATATATTATGAGAAATCCTGAGGATATAATGGCCGGTTACCTGCTAAAAGGCGGGAAAATGCTGGAGAAAGCCTGTCCTGAATGCGGATCGCCCCTTTTTACAGTTAAAGGAGAGACTTTCTGTGTCGTATGCAGAGAGAATAGTGCAAAACAAACTCCCGCGCCACTAAAATCTGCTGTTAAAGATGAGGAAATACCGGTGTTGTCATCAAAAACCCCAAAAAGCTCTCTGGAAAACCCTGCCGGAGATACAATATATGAAGAACTGGGATCAGCTATAATTTCCCTGTGCGGGCGCATCAAAAATGAAAACCGCCCCGAAGACTGTCTTGTATTAATGGAGTCTGTAAGTGTTGGGATAGATGCCTTAAAAAAGCTTTAATATTTTTTTAAATTTAAATCCGGGATTTTTTATTTAATAGACGTTTCTGCAAAGTTCATAGATCTGTTTTGCAGTCTTATCCCCTATTCCTGATACTGCCTTTAATTCTTCTTCTGATGCTTTTATGATATTTTCAAGCGTTCCAAAGTTTTCAAGCAGTATTCTTGCGTTTTTCATACCGGTTCCCGGAAATGATGAGAGGATGTATTCCATCGTCTCGCGTTTTGATTTGTATGATTTGTGGAAGTGGGGGGACTTTAAACCGCCGCTTTCGCTGTTTTCGCGGTTTGCAATTACAAACAGCATATCTGCAGTTTCCTGTGGATTTGCGGTGTGGAATATACTGACTCCGAGTCCTATTGATATTGCTGATAATGCTCCTCTTACTGCATTCGGGTTTATATTCCTCTGTGAGTACAGGTCATCCCCTTCAATTATTAAAACCGGCTTTAAAACGGCATCAGCCATTTTTTTAATCTGACCGAGGAGATCACGCTCCACAAGTGTATCCATAAAATCCCGTGTTGTCTTTCTTTCGACAAGTATTCTCTCACCTATGGCATAGTCCCCGTATTCAAGTCTTTTAAGTGATATGTCTGCACCTGACTTATGGAGGAATTCAACCACCTTTGACGGTCCTTCGCGGTCATCTGCGATAATCTGCGGCCCTTTTGATTCAAATGCTCCAATATTTGTCTGGCCTTGTTTCTGTGATGTTCCCTGAGTGATATCTGCAAAGGTGGTGTTCTGCTGACTCTTTGTTATGGAGGAGAGATTTAAAATCCCTTTTTTCATCGATTTTTCACGGGCGCGGCTTACATGTGTGAATGTCTCATCCGAGGTTCCTTTTGTGACCAGAACAATGATGCTTCCGTCACCGTGCCTTCCTGTCCGTCCTTTTCGCTGTATGCTTCTGATCTCGGACGGAACCGACTCATAAAATATCACAAGGTCTGTTGAGGGGACATCAAGACCCTCTTCACCAACTGACGTTGCAATAAGAAGCTTAAATTTGCCTTCACGGAAATCACAGAGGGTTTCTATCTGTTTTTTCTGGGAAAGTCCCTTTGATGAGTCTTTTGATGCCTGACCTATAAATCTGCGGTTTTCAATTCCTTTTTTCTCAATGTAATCAGACAGCAGACTTACAGTGTCACGGTAATTTGCAAATATAATTA
Source organism: Methanomicrobium sp. (assembly GCF_055145805.1). Lineage (NCBI taxonomy): Archaea > Methanobacteriati > Methanobacteriota > Methanomicrobia > Methanomicrobiales > Methanomicrobiaceae > Methanomicrobium > Methanomicrobium sp. Next base: position 23,186 of record NZ_JBSREC010000035.1, read on the forward strand.
TCCTGCTCTCAGGGAACTCTTCAAGCTGTTTTTTAACGATTTCACAGGCAGTTTCAAATTTAGGGAGAAGTTCTCCTTCCCATTTGTCTGATTCTTCTATCAGGTTTACAAAGAGAGGATCGCGTGCAAGCCTCTGACTTGCCTTGCTGCCGGAAGGTGTACTGCCTTCAGCTGTAAGTTTATTGAGATATACTTTCAGGATCTCGCTTCCCTGCGATTCGGCAAGAGTGATTGCGTGCCGGATTTTCATAAGTTCGGCATGTATGGATGCCGCCATGTAGGCATCGGTATTTCTGTTCTGGATATTGCGCTGAATTTGTGCATTAATTCCGTTTAATGCTGTTATTGTCAGTTTGTCTGCAGAAGGAACAATGTAGCCTGATTCGCCCAGAAGAGAAAGTCTGTCCTCCGTTAACCTTTTGAGATTTATCACCGCAAACTCAAGCTCGGGAGGAAGTTCGACTTTGAAATATTTTACTTCCCTCTCATGGATGTAGGGTTTTACATCAGGGTCTGTCTCGGTTCTGGTCTCAACAATCTGAACCGAAAGATTCTGGCAGACTTCCATTAATTTTTCTTCTTTGCTCCCCGGAGATGCAGTCATTCCGAGAATTAACGGGTTGTCTGCCGTTTTCATGTATTCTTCGGCGATGAATGCATAAGCATAATTGCCGACAGCCCTGTGGCATTCATCGACTATTAAGAGAGATACGTCTTTTAAACTGTATCTTTTAGCAATAATGTCGTTTTTTATAACCTGCGGTGTTGCAATTATAACCCTTGATTTATTCCACATCTCACGTCTTTTTGAAGCATATGTCTCTCCTGTAAATAATTCAAATCCGGATAAATCACCTGATTTTGGTTCAATAAGTTTGTCTTTGAAAAGTTTGAGATGCTGGTCTGCAAGGGGCTTTGTAGGCGCAAGCATAAGCACCCTCCCGCCACATGATTTGAGTCTCATGGCCGAGCACAAAAGAGCCACAGCAGTCTTTCCAAGGCCTGTGGGCAGAACAACAAGTGTGTTTGCCTCGACTGCATGAAGAGCTATTGAAAGCTGGTACTGCCTCTCTTCAAGACTTTGCGGTTTGATGAGCGGATGTGTTATGTAATTCATCTGTATTCCTGTTCGAAATCACTGAGTGATTTTTCATAAAAACATGCGAAACCTGACGGTTTCAGCACTTTTTTTATTGTAAATCTTCAAATGAGATTCTGCCGTGGATAAGATTTCTGAGTATTTCGGGGATTTTTTCTGCTTCGCATCTGATCTGCTTCATTGAGTCGCGGTCACGAAGGGTTACTGTTTTGTCTTCTTTTGTATCATAGTCAATTGTTACGGCAAACGGCGTTCCAATCTCGTCCTGTCTTCTGTAGCGCCTCCCGATAGCTCCTGATTCATCATACTGGGCGATTAAGCCCTCATCCTGGATTGCATCCATAATATCTCTGGCGATTTTGTCAAGGCCGTCACGTGACATAAGAGGAAGAACAGCTGCCTGTACGGGTGCAACACCGGGCGGGATATGAAGAACACGTCTCATCTCGCCTTCGACCTCTTCCTCGTCATATGAATGCTCAAGAACGGAGTAGATTATCCTGTCTATTCCGTAAGAAGGCTCGATTACATGAGGCATTACCTCTTCTCCCCGGATTTCTTTTTCCTGTTCGCGGACTTCATATAGTTCGGGCGGAATAAGGATCTGTTTTCCGTCCAGCTCAATTTCGGCTCCGTTATCGCCGGGTGTTGATTCCAGGAGGGCATCTGCAACAGCCTTTGCCTTTCCCCTGAATTTAGGACCGAGTGCACCCATGTCAGGCACAATTCTCTTCTCCCATACTTTTTTCGGTTCGTCGTAGGGGATAAAAACAGTGAATGAATCGCCGCTCTCTTTTGAGTGTGCTCTTAAGTCATAGTCAGTTCTGTCTGCAATGCCTACGGTTTCAACCCATCCAAACCTTCCTGAGAGGACTTCTGCATCCCAGCAGTCGGTTGCGTAGTGTGCACGCTCATCAGGGAGATGCTGTCTGAATCTTATCTTTTCCGGGTCGGCACCGCATGTAATTAAAAAGTCGTGTGTAAGTGCAAGGTAATATGCCACATACTCGTTTGCAACAATTCCGGAGGATACCGCTTCTTTCATTGTGATAAGAAGAGGCTCCTCATCATTCTCCTGCTGTGAAATTCCCCTGAGAGGCACCATCCGTTCTGCATAGCGTTCAAAATTAGGGTGATCCTTCTGGTTTGGATGAACAAATATCTCAGCTTCTGCCTGGGTAAATTCACGAAGGCGAATCATACCCTGCCTCGGTGAGATCTCGTTTCTGTATGATTTTCCGATCTGAACTGCGCCAAACGGCAGTTTGTCTCTGTAGAAACGCAGGAGTCTTCCAAAGTCTGTAAAGATTCCCTGTGCGGTCTCGGGTCTTAAATATCCTGTCCTCTGACTCCCCGGACCGATTGTCGTCTGAAACATCAGGTTGAAGTAATATACTTCCGAACCCTCAAAAGTCTCCTCACATGCAGGGCATGGAAGATTTTTAAGAATCTCTGTCAGCTCCCCGAGGGGTTTTGTCTCGGCATTTTCGATGCCGTGTGCCTCGCAGACGTGATCTGCCCTGTGAAATTCTTTGCAGTGGGGGCACTGTATCATCTTGTCAGCAAAACCTCTGACATGCCCTGATGCTATGTATATTGACTCTTCACCGACAGTCGGGCATTCTATCTCAAAGTAACCCTCACGTGCCACATAGAAATCCCGCCATACATTCTCAACCTTTCTCTTCAGCATGGCGCCAAGCGGACCGTAGTCGATGAAACCGGCGACTGATCCGTAACACTCTGATGTGGGCCACACAAAGCCGCGTCTTCTTGCTAATTCTATTACTTTATCGTATATATCGGCCATTTTTATATCACTCAGACAGATTGCATTTAACTTTCTCTCTAATGCTCGGTTTTTTTAGATTATAGTTTATTCCGTTTCTTTTTTGATGCGGCAGTAAACAAAATTCTGACTTTTAACTGTTTTTTCTCCCGGAAAGAAACATCAGGGACTGCAGGGAAAAGATCAGATGTTCTTAGAAGTTTGTTTTCTTTACTTTATACTGTTTATAATTCAACCGGAGATTATAAAACTTATAATCACACATTTGAGTGCAAAGAAATCTGTAAAGGCAATATGCTTATATAGTGCTGAGAACATTATAAAGGGAAATCTGGATTGATCAATATGGCAGTAGCAAGAAAGAAAAAGAGAGTAAACACCTCTGACCGGAAAAAGGAGTTATTGAGCCTTTTTAGTACAATTTCCGGTAAAACAGAGATAGTAGAGCCAATGAAAAAGATTCACGGCACTTTGCGCGATAAAGATGCAATCGAGCGTGAAGTAGCTTTAATTATGCGTGAAATCCTTGATCAGGGTCATTTCAAGACAAAATTAAAACCACGTGATCTGGCATGTCTTGTATGCGGCTACTACGAGAATCGGAACGATACTGAAATTGCCCGTGAACTTGGTGATGAGAAACTTTCAAAGACAGTTGCAAGAGCCCGTGTAAGGCTTAAGCTGTTCCGTGATCTTGATTTTAAGATGCCTTTTGAGCGTAATGTTATGGAAGAACTTCTTGAATCAGGCAAAACAATGAAAGAGATAAGTGAAAAACTGGGAATCAGCCCGTCAACACTTCGTGAATATCGTCATGTTATTGAACAGGAAAAAGATATTACGCTTGATCCATTCCTTGAACGCATAAAAGATGTTATGGAAGATCGTGATCTGACAGAATCAATGACAGGGACGCTTGCAAATGACGGTCTTTCAGAAACTATTGATGCAACCGAAGCCGAACTTGCAGATATCTCTTAATTGGGATTAAAATACGAAAATATCTTTTTTGAGCGGAGATTTAGGGTCTCTCATTTTTGCCGGAAACATATCTGATATATATGTTCATCGATATAGTTTATCCTCAGGAGAGAGGCAGTGTCATCAGATATTCCCCGGAAAAAGTTCAATGCATATAGCATGATGGTTTTATCGCTGGTATGCATTGTTTCATTATCCGGATACATGGTTGTTGAGGCAAAAACCCCTGTAGTAACATCGCTTTACATTGATGGAGCCCCGCAATCCGTTATTTTTATTGCAGATCCGCATGTTCAGGAAAAAAATATTGGTCATCTTAAAAATGCAATTTCGATAATAAACAGTCTTAACCCTTCTGTAGTCCTTATCGGGGGCGATTTTGTGAATGGTGATGAGGAGAATTTCACACTTCAGAGTATCTGGAGTGAGATTGATGCTCCTGTTTATGCCGTTTTGGGAAACCATGATTATCAGTCAGGAATTCACGGGATAAACGGACAGTATAAGATGATTGATGTGGCTACAAAGACTGACAGGACAGTTGAGGGCTATGATATGAGTCCTCTTAATGATGAAACCACAAATAAGAAATTTGCCGATTCCCTTGAGGTAACTCTTGAAGAGAACGGCGTTAATGTTCTTCGAAATGAGTATGTGGATTTGGAATCCGGCGGAGTGCCTTTCAGACTGGTCTGTATGGATGACGGATGGGCAGGTATGGCAAGTCCGCCTGATGTGCCGGAATCTGATATGTTTACAATATATCTGATACACGAACCCGAGTGCAGGGCGGACTGGGACTGTGATCTTATTCTCGCAGGGCATACACATGGAGGGCAGTTTACACCGCCGTTTGTTCAGATATTAAATGAGAACGGGATTGTTGAATTAAGCGGATATTTCGAGTCTGAAACTCCTCTGTATATCACAAGGGGAATCGGCTCTTCGCCCCTTTTTGGAATTGAGATGAGATATCAGTCTGAGCCGGAAATAGTTGTGATAAATCCCCGGGCATCTGTCCCGGGCAGTGAGGTTTTAGACCTCTGATTTTTTTTAAGATATAATAAAAGAGGTAGAATTAATATAAAGGATATTTAATTTAAAATAATGAAAAAATCACTTTTTATTTGTTTATTTATTTCAATCACTATAATGATTTTATCTGCGGGATGTACCGGTTCTTTTGATTTTTCAGCTACAGGTTCTATTCCTGATAGTGACAGTGGTTCTAGTGAAAATTCAGCTCAGCCAGGAAATAGTGATTCAGTTGCAACTGAAAAACCACCGGAAGTAATCTATTCAACTGTTACTCCGTCTCCTGTTGTCGCAACCGAAAAATCTCAGGAAGTAATTTATTCAACTGTTACACCATCCTCCGTTGTTGCAACTAAAACATCATCTGAAGTAGTCTATTCAAATGTTGATGTGGCATCAAGTCTTACAGTTCTTGGTGATGTTTATGGAAATAGTACTGGTACATTTGGTGCATCAATTGATGGTATTAGATTTGTAATTGGTCTTAATGAAGGTCGAGCACCTGTCGATTTTTCAAATATAAACTTAAAATTTAATAATGCCGGAAATGTGAAAAATCTTGGCAAATCAGCCATAATTACAAGTCAATCATCTAATGTAGTAAATACATATCCTCAGATGCTTACAATGAGTGATTACACCTGGGGTATTATAGATATTTCAAACGGAGATAAAGGATCACTTCTTGAGAATAATGAACAATTCACAATTTATACAAAACTTTCATCTGATGCAATTGCAGCAAATGAAGCTTTCACTCTTGAAATAAAGCCACCTGTTGGTTCATCATATGCAATTAAACGCACAGCACCTGCAAAGATTCAAAAAGTAAACATCCTCTATTAATCCTTTTTTTTGAATTATAGAGAATTTAATAAAATATATTAAAGGCAAATATGGGCTTTGATATTAAAGATTTTAATTAGATAGCCTCATATGATTATTTGTTTTCAATTTTATTTTGTGTCAGATATTTGAATAATTTTGAAAAATATGTTTGATAAAAATTTATGGCAAATTTTATTAGTCTGGCTTTCTGATTCTAAGTCAGTATGAAACTGAAATTTCTCGGACATTCCTGTTTTTTTCTGGACGGTTCAAAAAAAATATTAATCGATCCGTTTATGCCTTACGGCGATTTCGGATGTCAGCCTGATATCGTTGCAGTGACTCATGCACATGATGATCATCTCGGGGATACAATTGCTCTAAATAAGCTTACAGTATGTCCGAACGAGCTTGCAAAGTATCTTTCACAAAAAGGTCTTGAGACGGAGGCTATGAATATCGGTGGTTTGGTATCTGTTGATTCTGTTAAGTTTACAATGGTATATGCATCGCATTCATCGGAGATTACTGATGGGGATATGAGATTATACGGCGGGCCTGCGTCCGGTTTTATAATAAATATTGACGGGGTTACAATCTATCATGCCGGTGATACCGGTCTGTTTTCTGATATGAAACTCATTCATGATATGTATCATCCTGATGTCGCAATTCTTCCTATTGGAAGCAGATTTACGATGGGACCTGATGATGCGATGGCTGCAGCGGAGTTTGTGGGGGCTCCTCTTGTAATTCCAATGCACTACAACACTTTCCCTGCAATAGAGCAGGATGCGGAGGCTTTTAAGTCAGCTGTAGAGAAGGTCACTGATATGAAGGTCGCGGTCTTAAAGCCCGGCGATGAGATTGATACAGCGGATTATCTCTGATAATTAAATACTGTTTTATATTTTTTTAAATGCCTGCGGATTTTTTTTAGATTATCCTCTTAAAAATACGGAAATTACTTTCTACTAATCCTGATCATATTAGACTAATGACTAAAATTCCTCTTAATGCAGCAGAAGAAATCGTTATCAGAAATATGTATCCTGATGAGATTGATACTGCAGTTGACCGGGCGGCGGCTGAGGGATGGAATCCGGGAATATATGATGGGGAGTGTCATTATGCCGTTGACCCTGAGGGCTGGTTTGTAGCCGAATATAAGGGAGATATGGCAGGGGTTGTTCAGTTTTCAAATTATGACGATAATTTTTCCTTCGGCGGCTTTCTGGTGGTAAAACCCCTGCTTAGAAATCTTGGTGTCGGTGATGCACTTCTTAAAGCTGCACTTTCACACACGAAGGGAAGAAACTGCGGGGCAGACGGTGTTTTTGAGATGCAGGATACTTACTCCCGAAAATACGGGTTTATTTTTGCTTATAGAAATATCAGATGGGAAGGTAATGTAAAAGGGGAACTTCATCATAGTCTCATAAAGGCAGATAAAATTCCGTTTGAAAAACTCCTTGAGTATGATACCCGGCACTTCCCGGCAGAAAGACGGACATTTCTTGAAAAGTGGATAAACCAGAAAGACTCAACCTGTCTTGTAAGCCTTGAAGGGGATGAAATTTGCGGTTATGGTATGATAAGAAGATGTGTTGTCGGCCATAAGATAGGGCCTCTTTTTGCTGACAATTGTGATATTGCAGAAAAAATTTTACTGGGGCTTTGTGGTTACGTAAATTGCGGGCCAGTTTATCTTGACACTCCCGAACCTAATTTGGAGGCGGTTGCACTTGCAAAAAAATACAATATGACGGAGGTATTCGGAACCGCAAGGATGTACACAAAAGAGATCCCAAAATTGCCTGTTGAAAATATATTCGGGGTTACTTCGTTTGAGATGGGGTGAATTTTGTTTTTTTGGGGTTAAAAAAAAGTTAAACTGCATATTTTAATCTTGCAAAAAAGCTTTTGAATTCATTTCTTTACCCTGTTCGTTTTAAAAACAGCCGGCATGAAAACTTAAATCTGCGATAATGCTTTTAATTTAAT
>NZ_JBSREC010000036.1:0-6494 GCF_055145805.1 Methanomicrobium sp.
GGCGAAGGGAGTTGATATTAATATTAACTAATATATTTTTCTTTTAACCTGAGTCCGGGTATTTTCCCACATGCCCTTAAGAATTCCAGCACTTCAAATCTGTTTTTCAATCCGGGTTTTTCCTCGACACCTGAACATACATCAACTGCATAGGGTTTTACCTCCTCTATCGCTCTGCCGACATTTCCGGAATTCAGACCCCCTGCAAGAATTACAGGCACATTTGAGTCACTTATTATCTCTTTTGCAAAATTAAGATTATATGGTCTTCCCTCACCACGGCTTTCATCAACTATTACTGCGTCACACTCTTTTGGTATCCGCGACTTTTTATCAGCCACCCTTATCACCTGGCCGCAAAAAGTCTCAGGAATCTTAAGCCCTGTTGAAATCTGTATTGCGGTCGGGTTTAAAGATAATATCTCATTAAGTTCATCTTCTGATTTAGTATGTGTCACAACAACTTTGGAGATGAAAGGCCCGAGAGCTTCAAATATCTCTTCTGCTTTTTTTAAGGTTACATTGCGTTTTGATTCTTCAGATATTACAACACCGACTGCATCAGCACCGGCACCCTCAATAAACCTGGCATCCTCAACCGTTGTGACACCACATATTTTTACACGCAAATTCGTATCTCCTTTAATTGTCCTTCCATTAATTATTGTATATCAGGATAATTATTCTTCGGATGTATTTACCTTTGTCTGCCTGTCAAAAATCTCATTTTCATGCACATTTAATTAATCAAAACTGAGATAATTAAAAATGGCTGTTAAAAAATTAATCTCATGGAATGTAAATGGAATCCGGGCCGCTGCAAAGAAAGGATTTTTAGACTTCATATCATCAGAATCTCCTGATATTTTGTGCATTCAGGAGACAAAAGCAAATGAGGATCAGTTAAATTCCACAATACGACATCCAAAAGGATATTATTCATATTTCTCATCTGCTGAAAAAAAAGGATACAGCGGAGTTGCTGTCTATACAAAACAGGAGCCTCTTTTTGTTAAAACAGGATTTGGAATTCCTGAATTTGACAGTGAAGGTCGAATTCTGATCCTTAAATATCCGGACTTTTACCTGTTTAATATATATTTTCCAAACGGAAAGGCTTCCAAAGAGCGTCTGGATTATAAGATGAAATTTTATGACGAGTGCCTGATTCAGGTTGATAAATTGCATAAAGACGGTGAAAACGTCATAATTTGTGGAGATGTGAATACTGCCCATAAGGAAATAGATCTTTTTAGACCAAAAGAAAATTCAAAGGTTTCAGGATTTTTACCAGTTGAAAGAGAATGGATAGACAGTCTTCTTGATGCAGGATTTGTTGACACATTCAGAATTTTTACAAAAGAACCAGGGTATTATTCATGGTGGGATTTAAAAACAAGGGCACGGGACAGAAATGTGGGATGGAGAATAGACTATTTCTTTGCAAATGATGAGATGAAAGAAAATATACGAAATGCAGCTATCATGTCACACATCTACGGATCTGATCACTGTCCCGTTATGCTGGAGATTGATCTCTGATAATAATCAGGGATAATCCTCTGTACCTTTGGCAACTTTTGATGTACATCTCATGATCCTTTTGTATGACATTCTCCATCCTTTCCAGAATCCATATTTTGAAAGGGCCATAATTGCGTAATCCGAACAGGACGGAATATACCTGCAGCTGATATTATGCTTTTTATTTATTTTCCTGCCCACATTTCCATGCCATATCTTTTTTATCAGATATATGGACAGGAGAACAGGAATATTTTTACCGGCATCCATCTGTGATCTCACTTTTTTTACATAAATTTATTGAAAATATATGATTCTGTCAAAATACTCCTCATTCAATAATTTATTTTTGTCAATATTCATTCAGTGAAATTAAAAATCTTCCTTTAATATCAAAATATTTAAACGTTTTATAAGCTATTATCAAAAACAGATGTCTGATAAAAGCGGTTGCGGGGAAGGTTGTCGTACATATATTGACGAAACAGCAGGAAAGATTATTGTCACAATTATACTGGTAACTTTTTTTATTGCTCTGATTTCCGGAGTCATAATATACAGTGGCTCACTTAATGAGAAGGAAAAAATATCAGTTAATATTTCAGAAACAGAAATTAATAATAAATCAGTCAGTTCAATTCTGAATACCAATATCTCAGAGAGATCAGGGATGATTGTACAGAAATCACCTGTCAAAATTACTTCTCTGAATACAACAGATGAATATATTCAGCTAAAAAATTATGGCACTGAACCTGTGAATCTTTCAGGCTGGAAAGTTGCAGATAAAAGCGGGGAACATATATTCACATTGCCGGCGGTCTTCTTAAAACCGCAGCAGACAATTACCATATATTCCGGAGCTGATGCAGAGAATAAATCAGATCATAAAGGGGTTATTATCTGGACAACAGACGATGTATGGGATGATACAGGAGATCAGGCATTGTTATATGATAACACCGGAAAAGAAATCGATAAAGATGAACAGAAATAAAAATAAAAAATAAAAATAAAAACCTGGAAAAAAATATTTTTTTTATTCACCATTATAAATCTTTAATGCGGTTTTGACATCAGAATTATCTATTGTAATAGCTGAAATCGCATTGCACATCCTTGTCGCTTCAGAGAATGATTTCTGATGAATATTTCTTCCGGTTGCATTCCCGGATGCCCCTCCGATGTGTATCTGATCATATAACTGCTTTAAGAACTTCTCCCCTGATACACTGGAACCGCCCGCACATACAAGTCTGGTCCTTCCGGCGGCTGTGGATGCCTCTTTTAAAAGTTCTGCCGAATCAAATCCTTCTTTTTTTGGTGAATTTACTTTTACAAAATCAGCTCCAAGCGTTGCTGCAGCCCCTGCTGCTCCTGCGATAAGATGCGGGTCTTTCTCATCACCAACTGCTTTTCCACGTGGATAGATCCATAATACAACCAAAAGGCCTTCCTGATGTGCTTCCCAGATAATATTGGCGGCCTCTGAAAGCATTATGTCTTCATACTCACTTCCCAGGTATATTGTAAAACCTACTCCTGCAATTTTAAGTCCGCTCTGGTTGCGGAATTTTACAACCTGACTGACTGAATGTAACTGACGGCTTAAGGGATCCTTTTGCGCAGTCTTTACCAGATGTGTTTTTGAATTTAATTTTACAAGATAGGGCACATCACTGTAACTTTTACCATATCTGGAGATTAATCCAAGCTGTGTTGCAAAAACACCAATTCTGCTTCCCTTTGCAATTCTAAAGAGATGTTCAGGATCAGAATCATCGGGGTGAATATTTTCCCCATAAAAATCATCATTTAAATGCTCGACTTTCTGATCCCCCGCAAAAAGCATCAGTCGTCCGCTTCCATGGGTAATCATCTGATAATTTTCAATATATGTCGCTTTTACACCTTCCGGTATATCGGCCGGGACTTCAATATCATATACAACAGACATACATATTCGTGGATTTGCCAAATAATAAAGTTTGCCGGATTTGTCCCGGACTTTTTTTTAAAAATATTATTTTATTACTATCTTCTGTCAACAAGCCTTTTGGGTCTTCCTTTAATTTTCTGGAATTCGAGCTCCCCTTTTTTTATAAAATTAAATAACAAACGGAAGTTTCCTTCGGCATATTCGCTGGAAAGCGCAGATCTGTTTTTTAATAAGGATTCTGTAAAATTATTTTCAACTGCTTTTTTGTTGCAGGTCAGAATATTTCTGCATTCCATACTCACTCTCAGAATGTTTTCATTATCATCTTTGCCGCCATAAAGAAATGCTTCATAATCTCCTGTCAGATAATCCATATTTTCTCTTTGAAAAACGCCGGCCTCTATATCTACCCGGTTGAGAGAAGTATCTCCAACATATACTGTTTCAGATTCACGCCGGGGATTTTCAATCCGCATATGAGTACGCCCGCACTGGCACGTATCTCTTGACAAAACCCTTGTTAAATCCTCTGTATCATAATTAATGAGAATTGTTCCGGCTTTTTCTCCGGGGGGGAGAAGAGTTGTAAGGACTATTCTCCCCTCATCTCCGTCCTTCACAAAATTATTCATTGTATTGTCGTAAAGGTCCATGTGAATGAGATCTTCTGCTACATGAAGGCCCAGTCTTTTGCTGCATTCCCCACACATTGTACCTTCAGTACTTCCATAAGTGTTGCATACATCAACACCCCATATTTCATCAAGATACTCTCTGGATTCTTTCGCAAAACTCTCACCTCCCACAATAAGTTTGTTAATTCCGGACTCATGCGGTTTTATCCCGGCATCCTCCAGTCTTTGGGCAAGATGAAGCAGTTTGAAAACACTGCCAACAATGGCTGTTGGCCGGTAACTTTTAATGACCCTTACCTGAAAGGAACATTTGCCTTCAGGGATCACTGTAAATCCAATTTTATGAGCCGCAACAGTCATCGTATTTGCACCGATGTTCATACCGTATGATGCACATACCGCCATTCTGTCACCTTTTGAAAGTCCCTGGGAGACAAAGATTCGTGCATATTTTTCGGCATATCGTCTCCAGTCATCCCATGTCAAAAAAAAACTTTTTGGAACGCCGCTTGTCCCGCTGGTTTCATGTATTGTATATACATCAGGACAGGGAACACTTTTGAACATAAATTTATTAGTGACAGGGGGCTGATTTTGCCGGATGGTTTTTCCTGAAATTATTGGAAGTTCCCTTAGATCCTCATGTTCACGAATTTCTGCAGGAGTTATATGGTTTTGTTTAAACCATTTTTTATAGAAAGGAGAATTTTTTGCAGCATAATTTACAGTGTACCTGACCCTTTCATCAATAAGTGCATCAAGCTCGGATCTCTGCATTTTTTCAATATCAGTGTTAAAATAATCCATAATCATCTCACATCATATTTTTTCTGCATCCGAAAGGACAACTGATTTATTAGGATTCTGCATTGCTTTGCAGTAAAGATTACCTGAGAATTATATCCGTTTATAATTTTTGGCACAGTTTAATAATTGTATTAAATTAAACTGCTGATAAATGGTCGCTATTATAATGAATGAAATTAATATGACTCAGCATGGCAGAATGGAATCATGTACCGGGTGAAAAAATACGGAATATTAAACTTTATGCACTCAGTACCTGCGGTCACTGCAAGAAAACAAAGGAATTCTTAAGCGAATCAAAAGTCTCGTATGACTATATTTTTGTAGATCTTCTAAGTGAGAACGAACTTGAAGAAATTTATTCAGAAATGAAAAAATATAATCCCCGCGGCTCTTTTCCAACACTTTTAATAGACGAAAAAGATGTAATTGTAGGTTCCAGAATTGATGAAATAAAAAAAGCACTGGGGTTAAAATGACAAATTCCGCAGATAATACTGATGATGCAGCCATTGAAAGAAAAATGATACAGATGAGAGATGATGCAGAAAAGTCAGGTTATCATCTGAATCAAAACGAAGAATTTACAAAAGACCTGATAAAGGGAATTTTGACAAACAAAAACAGATACGGATTTGAATCCTGCCCCTGCAGACTTACAATTGGAAATAAAGAGGATAATCTGGATATTATCTGCCCCTGTGATTACAGGGATTCTGATCTTTTGGATTTCGGATGCTGCTACTGTGCCCTTTATGTCTCTGACGATGTCTTTTTTGGGAAAAAAACTGCAGAGCCAATACCTGACAGAAGATCAGATGAAAAGGAAGCTGAAATTAAAGATGCAGATTCAGATAACAGAGCAGGGTTTATTCCAAATCGGAGATATCCGATATTAAGATGCAAAGTCTGCGGTTATCTCTGTGCAAGAGAAAAACCTCCGGAAAAATGTCCTATATGTAAAGCCGGTTCGGAAAGATTTGAAAAATATCTCTAAATATTTTAAAAGCCAAAAATCACCTGTAAATATGAAAAAAACTGCTATTGATATTGTTCTTTTGCCACCTCCCGAGATAATAGATAAGGCTCTGAAAATAAACCGGATGTTAAATGAGCTTTCAGGAAGCAATACTCTTGTTTTAGATGAAAATAGCTGCATTCCACACATATCTGTTGCAATGGGTACTTTAAACACAGCATATATAGTGGAATTTTATGATGAACTGGCAGTTATAGCAAAAAAATATCTTCCTTACAGAGCAGAATACAAAGGACTTGCAGCAGTTAAAACCTCAGAAAATGAAGTTGTTTCAGGAATAGACATAATAAAAGATGACTGTATCACAGATTTACAGGAAGAAATTAAAGATCTGCTTTTATCTTATGATTCAGGCAAAATAACGTCAGATATGGTATATCCTGATAATCAAAAAATTACTGAATTTACACTGAATTATTCATCAGGTTATCTGAAAAACTCAACAGGAGACAACTTTTCACCTCACATAACTCTCGGATATGGCGATGTTTATGATATCAAAAATGTCCCTGTCATCCCGTCTTCATTTGATTGTACAGGAATTGCAGTA
>NZ_JBSREC010000037.1:0-74698 GCF_055145805.1 Methanomicrobium sp.
TCTGTGTGCGTTTTAGCATACTCCTCAGCAGATACTCCTTCCATGAAAGCATCAGCCGCCTGTCTCATTGCAGCAGCGCCAGCCTTTGTTCCTTTTGGATGACCATGTATGCCACCTCCGGCCTGAAGGATTATATTTGTTCCAAGACCCGACAATTCTGCATGAACCTTACCAGGATGAAGACCCCCGCTTGCAACAGGGAATACAGGATTCATGCTAAAATATTCGTCTGTTAAAACCCTGTTATCTTTTTTTAATTCAAGGGGATCATGCCCCATCTTACCGCTTACTGTACCTGTATGTAGCTGATCGCCACCTGTCATTCTTACAAGACGCGCAAGAGGGCGCATTGCTATCCCATGCTTTTTGCTTCTTGTCATGGCAGCATGCATTGTTCTGTGAACATGAACCGGTACTTTGATTCCCGGTTCTTCAGACAGTGCCTGCACAGCCGAAAAACCACAGGTTATGACATCGACCATAACAGCATTTGCACCACAGTCAATTGCCTCTTCTGCACGCTCAACAATTTTGTCTGCTCTTTCCGATACATTTGCAGCATACAGAATTTTACGACCGGTTTCTGACATTGCATCATCCAGACGCGCCATAACTGCTTCAGTTCTCTCTTTAAGCGGGCAGAATGTCTGGTTTGTCAGGGTCTCGTCATCCTTTATGAAATCAACACCTCCTGACGCTGCAAGATAAGCAACCTCTGCCGTGTCTTTGGGATTCAGACCAACTTTCGGTTTTATTATTGTACCAATATGCGGGCGAAGTGTCCTTTCAGTGCCGATCAGTTTCCTGACACCACTTATACCAAATTTGGGACCCTTAAAGTCTGCAAGCTCTTTGGGAAGATATATGTCCAAAAGCCTAACTGAATCAAGTCTTCCAAGTCCGAAGAGATTCCCTGCAACAACAGACAGGTACTGGGCAATGTTACCCTTTTCAAAAATCTCCGCGGGGTACAGTATCTTTGTAATATACCCGTCACCGGAGGATTCGATGCATTCAACAGTACCGTCAAGTCTCTGGACATAATCTGCCCTTGTTGTCAGGTCTGTCCAGGTACCTGTCGTTTCCTCATCGGCAATTGCCTGTGCGGCAAATTCAGGTGTGGTATCACTCCTGGGTTCAAAATAATAAACTGCAGTTACGTCAGACATAATTATCAGTTTCTTAATAAACTTCTCAAGTATAATTTATTTATTGTTTCTTGCAAAAGATAAAAGCCGGAATAATATACAGTACATAAATAAAGGATAATATAATCATGACAACCGCAGTGGTCTTTGACAGTGCAGGAACTCTTCTTCACACATATCGCGTTGCAAAAGAC
Organism: Methanomicrobium sp.; assembly: GCF_055145805.1. Taxonomy (NCBI): domain Archaea; kingdom Methanobacteriati; phylum Methanobacteriota; class Methanomicrobia; order Methanomicrobiales; family Methanomicrobiaceae; genus Methanomicrobium; species Methanomicrobium sp. The sequence continues at coordinate 1,343 of NZ_JBSREC010000037.1, forward strand.
ATAATCAATAACAAAATTGTGGAAGGAGTTGAAACGACAACCCTCACATGTTCTGCCAGAGGAAGAGCACTTATTCTTCTTTATGCCCATTCTCAAAATATTGTTAATGCATCCGGCGAAGAGCTTCTCTCATCATACCTGAAAAATAAAAACATTAAATTTGGAGTTGCCTGCTCCTGCGGAGTTGTTACAATGTCTGAAGTATCAGATATACTTTATTCTGATAATAATGCAAAATTAGCTGATCTTCAGACATGCATAAAATCAGTATGGAGTTGCTGCAGAAAACTCCCTGTTGTTGCAATGAACAGCGGAGTTATTGTAAATAAAAATATCAACAGAATAGAATACGCAATAACATCAGGCGGCAGGCCTTTTTCAGGAGCAAAAAAAACGATACAAACCCTTCAGGAGATGGATATTGCAACTTATGTCGCCTCAGGCGACAGAACTGACAAACTAATGAAAATGGCTGACTATCTCGGTATACCTCACGGGAATGTTCACGGTGTCGCAACACCTTCCATAAAAGCTCAGATAGTCTGTGATTTAAAATCACACTATAACAGGGTTATCATGGTAGGTGACGGAGTAAACGATATCTCTGCTATGAAAGAAGCCGACATTGCAATACTTACTGAACAGCAAAAAGGTAAGAAACCTGCAGTTCTTATAAAAGCAGCCGACTACATTATAAAAGATGTCTCGGAAGTTGTGGGAATAGTAGCAGCAGATGAAGGACACAAAAAAGGACAATAGTTGTAATAATTAATTATGAACTCCCAAATCAGACTGAAAAATATGTTGTCACAATATAAAGACTAATAAAACCTGTGTTACAAATTTTTCAGAACAAAAAAATAATTTACATCCAGATTTAATTTTACTTATTATTACAAAACCGAATTATATATTAAAAAAACACTACATCTAGTTATCGAGGATATGTCTTATGGCCCCATTAATCACGGTTGAAAATTTAAACAAGGAATTTAACGGTACCCCTGTCCTTAAAAATATCAGTTTTGTTCTGGAAGAAGGAGAAATTCTGGGCATAATTGGAAGAAGCGGCGCAGGAAAAACAGTTTTAATGCATCTGATAAGAGGTGTCGATGAAGCGCCGACATCAGGTAAAATAATATATCATATTTCTGCATGCAACAAATGCAGCCGCATTGAACTCCAGAGCAGAGCAGGAAACAAATGTCCTGTCTGTGGAGGAGAACTGATTTCAAAAGATGTTGACCTGTGGAACGAAGAAAATGCAAAACTAAAACGCAGAATAATGACACGTACGGCAATAATGTTCCAGAGATCATTTGCTCTTTATGGGGATGATCGTGTTATTGAAAATGTTATGCATGCGCTAAGTGATATAAACTATCCTTCAGAAAAACAGGTTTCCAGAGCTGCTGATCTACTTGACGAAGTCAGACTTTCTCACCGTATGATGCATATAGCTCGTGATCTTTCAGGTGGTGAAAAACAGCGTGTTGTTCTTGCCAGACAGCTTGCAAAAGAGCCTTTTATGCTCTGTGCTGATGAACCTACAGGAACACTTGACCCGCGCACAGCAAATATTGTTCATGAAATGTTAAAAGAAGCATCTGCAGGTAATGAAATGGCAATGCTTGTTTCTTCTCACTTCTCCCAGATTATTGAAGAAATATGCAACCGTGCAATTCTTTTAGAAGATGGCATGATTAAAAAACTGGGAGATCCGCATGATATCATTGAATCCTTCATGAAAGACGCATTTGACGATGAGGTGTTTGACAGATGTGATGTGGGAAAGGACATCCTCTCAGCAAAAGATATTACAAAGCGCTATATAACCGTGGACAGGGGCATGATTAAAGCGGTTGACGGAGTCTCATTCGATGTTTCGGAGAGAGAAATCTTTGGAATTATCGGAACAAGCGGTGCCGGAAAGACAACATTATCGAGGATAATATCCGGAATTATCGAACCCACAGGGGGTGAGATGAATGTCCGTATCGGTGATGAATGGATTGATATGACAAAACCCGGTATCGAGAACAGGGGCCGGGCAAAGTGCTATATCGGTCTCCTGCATCAGGAGTATGATCTTTATCCTCACAGGTCAATTCTTGACAACCTGACCGATTCCATAGGTCTTGAATTCCCAAAGGAACTTGCAATGAGAAAAGCCATAATAACCCTTAAAATGGCAGGATTTACCGAAGATAAAAGCAGGGAAATATTAGACAGACTTCCTGATCAGTTAAGTGAAGGAGAAAAACATCGTGTGGCTCTTGCACAGGTGTTGATCAAAGAGCCAAGAATGATCCTTCTTGATGAGCCCACAGGAACAATGGATCCTATTACTAAAATTGATATTAAGCACTCTATTATGCATGCAAGAGAAGAAATGGATGAAACATTTATTGTAGTGTCACATGACATGGAATTTGTGCGTGATATATGTGACAGAGCTGCACTGATGCGCAACGGAAAAATAGTGAAAATCGGGCCGACACTGGAAGTTCTTGAATTCCTGACACAGGAAGAGAAAGAAATTATGTCAGGACCCGAAACCTGAGGTGAATGAAAATTGATTACAGTCCACCTTGATGGACAAAAAGCAGAGATAAGTAAAGGAACAAAACTTAAGGATCTGATACCGGATCTTCCTGAAAAATATTCTGTTGCAATAATCAGACCATCAAAATCAAAGGAGTCTGCAACAAAAAATATACGCCTGCTGACCTCTGCCGGAGAAGTTGTAATTGAACTTAATTCCACAGGTATGGAGATATTCTCCGGAGACATTTTCAAAAATTATTTTGGAGAGAAAAATCCAAAAAACCACCTTTTATTAAAATGGACAGACAGACAAACCGTTTCCTTTGGCACATTAAATGCATCATTTTTACCTGACAAAAAACATCACAGATATGGGAAAAATGATTTAATATTGGGATGTGCCGGATATGACCCTAAAAACTCTTTTCTTATTTTTTCAAAGATGCCTCACCTCGCTGATCACGGGGGAGATGAGTCAGGCGGCATAATAGGTTCGATTGTAAGCGGCAGAAGCACCCTTGAAAAATGGAGGACCGGGGACAGCATAATTTCATTTGAAAGAATAATAAGCCGCGAGGACACAAGCAATTCCTTCACAACCACCGACAGAGAACTTATCCTTGAAAACGGGATGGAAATAATCACCGGAGTGCAGGTATCAGCCCAGGGATATATTCCTGAAAAGATCAGAACAGATACTTCAAACAGTGTTGAGCACATGCTGATCGCATTTAAAGCAGGTGAATTTAAGGCAGATCTCAAGTCTTCAGGATTTATACGGGACGAAAGTATGAAAAAGTCAATTGTTCCCCAGGAGATGAAAGGATCACGTCTTGAAGGTACTGTTACTGTGAGAACAAAAGGAAAACTTACAGGAAGTCTCTACATTTATACAAAGGATATTCCGGGAAGCCCTAATCACACTGTTGTCGGCCGGATTGTTCACGGAATCGAACTTGTAAAATTAATGTCCAAAGGAGACCTGATATCTATAAAAACAGATCCAGTCCAGATTGATTTGAGGGGTCTTTCATTAAAAGAAGCCCTTGAAATTTCAGATTTGAACGGGATAAAAGCAGAATACGATGATGACACTGGTGAACGCATCGTAACAGAACAAATTCCTCCAAACACAATTGAAGTCCTAAAGAAAGGGGCAGTATCTCTAAAAACAGTTCCTTTATCAAATGTAATTGGAATAAAACTTGATGACATAAAAGCACCTATAACATGCAGTCTTTTTCGTGAAGTTACAGGTCTTAGATGGTACAAAATTGGAAAGATGCCCCTCATCTTTAAATTTGAGGATGTTACTCTCTTCCAGCCCAAAGTGTCCACAAAAATTACAATACATATAGAAAATACACCCAAAGGTGAAATTCCGGCAAATACACTTGCAATGACAAACGATTCCAGAAAAAGCACAGGACTTATTGGTGTAAGAACATCTCCCAACAGCGAATTCGGCCCGACATCCGAGCCGTTTTCTGCAACAAATATCATAGGTGAGATAATTGAGGCGGAAAAACTCTCCTCCTTAAAAGAAGGAGATATTGTCTATATAAGGGAGGTCTGATTATGGCAAAAAAAGAATATAAACCTGATTTAGTCGGGACAGTTACAAAATATGTATTTGTAGAATCACCGGATACTACCCCCAGGGTTCTCGCAATCAGGGCTTATGAGATCTCCCAGGGAATTATGATTAAAGAGACCTGCTTTGGGCTTCAGATTACCGGGGAACCCCTGGAAGTTGCAAATTTAATTAAGGAGCTTAGAAAAACAGACCCCACAAACATATTTGTAAAGGACAGGGGATTTCCCCCCGGAGATCCAAGACGGTGTCGCGCAAATCTCGGAGGAGCACGTCCGGGATATTACGGACATGAATTTGAGATGGGTCTTATAAAATATGTCTCAAAGGGCCTTTTAAAAATGGATGCCGGTGCCAGAGCAAAGCCATCAAAACTTGAAATAATAACAAACCGGGAGAAAAGACAACTCCCTGCAGAAGAACTTTCAAAAATTATAAATTCAGCGGAGACCTGAAAAAATGTCAAAGGTTTTTATTTATCCATCGACAAGCCTGATTCTCTCAGATATGGTTGAGCGCTTCGGACATGAACCACTCGGTGTGGCAATTGCTATACGTGAGAGAATACAGACACCGGGATTTGACTCCCCCCCACTTCAGATGACACCCGAAGATCCAAAAAAAGGTCTCAAATATGCGGCTGTTGAAGTTCCTTCCGGAGTCAGAGGAAGAATGGCACTTTTTGGCCCTCTGATAGAAGAGGCAGAGGCTGCAATAATCATCAACGATTCTGATCTGGCTTTTGGATGTATGGGTTGTTCAAGGACAAATGAACTTATCAAATTTTTAATCAGGCAGCGAACGGATATCCCTGTTCTTGACCTCAGATATCCTTCAAATGAAGAAGAAGGACTTGCATTTGTCCAGACAATCAATGAATTTTTAGATGGTCTTAAAGATGAATCCAAGGATAAAGGAAGTGAAAAATGAGCGAAGAACAACCTGTAAGAGTTGCCCAGTTATCCTGCGGACCTGAACACAGCGGAGTTCAGAAGGAAATATATGATGCCGCTGCAATGGTGAACGCAGAGATGTTTTTCCCTGACGTCGCTCTTGCCGATATTAAAAAGGCATATCTGGAATTCGGTCTGGAAGCAAAGTCAGCAGATCTCAAGCTGGCAATTGCAAGGGCAAAAGCCCTTGTCGAAGGTGCAGTTGATGCTGATGCGGTATTTATAGCAACTTGTTTCAGGTGTTCTGAAGCCGCAATCGTAAGAAACGAGCTCAGGAGATATATTCTCAACAATTCCACACTTCCTGTTGTAAGCTATTCATTTACCGAGAGAACAACTTCAGGTACACTTCTTACAAGGATGGAGGCACTTACCACAATTGCAAGAAGAAGAGCTCTTCTGGCACGTGAAAAACAGGTAGGAATTACTCTCGGTGTTGATTCGGGTTCATCAACAACAAAAGCCGTTGTCATGAAAGATAATGAAATAATCGGAACAGGGTGGACACCAACAACAGGCGTTATTGACAGTGCAGAGATTGTCATAGAATCTGCATTAAAAGAGGCAGGCCTTAAAATTTCTGATATTGAAGCCATTGGAACAACAGGATACGGAAGATATCTCATAGGCGATAAGTTCAAAGCAGACCTCATTCAGGAAGAACTGACTGTCAACTCCAAGGGTGCAGTGTATCTTGCAGACAGACAGCACGGAGTGGCAACTGTCATAGATATCGGAGGAATGGACAACAAGGCGATATCAGTCCAGGACGGAATTCCGGGAACATTCACAATGGGGGGCATATGTGCAGGTGCATCCGGGCGTTTCCTTGAGATGACAGCAAAACGTCTTGGTGTTGATATAACCGAACTTGGCCCGCTTGCAGTTAAAGGAATTTCTAAAACAGTACCAATGAACAGTTACTGCATTGTCTTTGGAACACAAAGTCTTGTAAATGCTCTTGCCGAAGGGCATTCAAAAGAGGATGTTGCAGCAGCGGCATGCAGAAGTGTTGCAGAACAGGTATTTGAGCAGCAGCTTCAGGAAGTGGATATAAAAGAGCCTGTAATAATGGTAGGCGGCACATCTCTAATTGAAGGCCTTGTAAGAGAGATGGGTCAGCTTTTGCAGACAGAGATTGTCGTTCCGCCATATTCACAATATATAGGATCAGTTGGCTCGGCACTTCTGTCATCAGGATTTATCGGGGAAAAGTAAATATGGCGATTGATTATTTTGAGGTTGAATGCCGTGAAGAGGCAGGCAGAAAAGCATACATGGATATTGCAGCAGATGTTTTGCAGGATCTGGACCTTATAAAAATCGTCAGTAAAATTCATATCTACATTGACCTTGATTTTCCTTTCTTCCTGGCAGTGGGAGAAACACGAAAACTTCCTCCTGCTGTAAAAATAAGGGATTTTTCAAATGTTATGGAATCAGAAGGAAAAATTGTTCTTGATATTGCAGATGAAACTTATCTTTCACAGATGCTTATAATCCTCTGGGATAAATACGGACGCGATTTTATCGAGCAGCCTGACAGGTTTACTGTAACAATCAGTGCCGAACTTGCGGGAGTAAAAGAGATAGAAGATACAATCGTCTATGATCCCAGTATTTCAATGTATAAGGATCTGATATACGCCCTTCAGTGGATTGCACCTGAGGGATTTCGGGTCAGAAGAGAATGGATAGACAAAGGAAAATTCTTCTATATTGCAAGCGAAAACACGCTTCCGCCCGGAATTCTTGATACAATAGTTGCAGATAAACAAAAAATCATATCGGAGGTCTGAAAAATGACTCTTGTTCCAATAACCTACAAGGGAGGCGTCTACAAGAACGATATAATAGTTGACCTGATTGAAGATCTCGGCGGATACATTGTCCAGAAACATATGATTGCACAGGATGTTGTTCTTCAGTCCCTTGTTCCAAAAGATGATATTGAGCTTATAAGAAGAACAGGAAGACCTCTTGGAGGAGAGGTTTTTGAATCACCGCTTGTCGGAACAGAGATTGCAGTTGTATCACCCAGTCTCGACATTCACCACCTCCCGCATACATCGTGTGATGCCGCCGAATACATGAGACGCTCCGGAGCAAAAACAAATATGATTGGTCTTTCAAGAGGTTTTGGAAAGCGTATTGCGAACTTAAACATTGAAGAGAGGGATGTCATAAATGAGCATGACTGTGCAGTGTTCCTGCTCGGAAACTTTGAGGAATGTATAAAACATAAACTTCCGGCACTAAGAAGAGGAATTCACGTCCCGATAATTCTTACAGGCGGCCCGGACACAGAGGCCTTAAGACGAACCGCAGATCCCCCTGTACACGGATATGTCGGGGGAATTGGAAGAATCGGCCACCGCATGAAAAAACAGGAAGGCGAAATAGAATTTTTGGATGCACTTATAAGTGAGATCTCAAGGGTTCTTGATGAAAAACGTGAGGAGATTGGAAAAGATTCTCTTTCCATATCTCCTGCCAGACTTATGTCGATAATCGACGACGAACTTGGTATTACAAAAGGTTCTACCCACCCGACTCCTGTGACAGTCCAGATTGCCGGCCTCAGACTTAAAATTCCCTATGATAGTTATGCAGAAGATGTTCGCGCGATAAAGATTGAGGAAGATATTACAGTAGGAGATGTTGCACAGGTTTTGCCGTCAAGAATGCGCAATTACATATTGCTTAAAATAAAACCTTTCTCAGAGACAAATATCATGGTATGATTCTGCCGCGACAATATTTTTTATTTTATTTATCAGATAAATTTCAGGTGTTTCAATGAACTATGAAGAGATGTTGAGCGAAATTGCTGACAAAGGCAAGGAAAAAAGCACTGAGGAATGGCTTGAAAAAGTCCAGAAACAGGACGGTTCCATCCCGTTGATCTATAAAAGAATGGCAAAAAGACCTGAAGTTCTGCTTTCACATCTTCTTTACAAAACTTCGGTTACGGAGACAAGTACCCTTGATCCAAAATATGTTGAATTAATCAGCCTGGCAATTGGTGCGGCATTGAACTGCCGTCACTGTACTGAATATCACATGCAGGGTGCCTTAAAACGGGGAGCAACAAAAGACGAGATTCTTGAGGTCGTACTCCTTGCAGGTTCACTTGCACAGGCATCTGTGCTCGCAGACGCATACAGGGTAATAGATACAAATGAGGAAAAATGCGATTCATCCTGTGATTTAAACGGATTTAAATGTAATAAAAATTAAAATCCGGCACAGAACGCACTGAACTTTTTTTAAAACAATATCCTTTTAAATAATTGAATATAATTTAGAGATCTAAGGGAAGTTATGTTAATTTCCTGACGGAGTGATATGGTTTATGGATATTGGTATGCTTTTTAGTGATTCCTTCAACTACTCAAAAGAGGCAGTTGTTGGAAAATGGATGAAATGGATTCTGTTACTTGTTTCAACCATTATTTTCCCGTTAATAATGGGATATGAACTGATGATTATGCGTGGCGAAAAACCGGCACCTGAACTTGGAAACTGGGGTAAACTGTTTATTGACGGTATATTGTACTTAATCATAGGTATTATATATGCAATTCCAATCTTTATTGTGGCAATGTTAACAATGGGGACGGGATTATTTGCAATAATGGCAAATCCATACGCAGCTGCAGGTGCAATGGGTCTTTTCCTGGTGGGTGCATTAATTACATTCATTGTAGCAATAATTATCTCACTTATTTCAACAATTGCAATTGTCAGATTTGCACGTACAGGTAAATTCGGAGAAGCATTCAACTTTGGTGAAATTCTTGCAAAGATTAAGAGTATTGGATGGGTTAACTATTTTATTCAGATCCTTGTTCTGGGAATCGTTTTAACAATTCTTATTGCAATTCTGAATATGATACCAGTTATCGGTCAGATCATCTACTTTATCCTCTTACCTGTAATTGCAATATTTTCATCAAGGTACGTCTGTCTTATCTACGACAGCGCCTAAAAACAAAAAAAAATTTTTTTTTTAGATCATCCCGCAGGATGATAATTCATAAATTGTAGTGATCCTTTTGGCATTTTCGGGTGAAAACTTATTGATGAAAAAAATAACTGAGTCCATTTCATCGCGTCCGAGACAACCTATGCTTTCATCTCCGGTAAAAATCAGTTCTGTCAGATATTCCCAGTCGTTTTCAGATAATTTGGATAATCTCTCCTTAAAGTCATTAATATCTGCTGATATATGATTTGAAAGCGGAGGAAGTATGGACTGAAAAGGATTCCCTGAACCGGGGCAAATCTCAATTGTATATTCAGGTGCAATTTTTTTAAAAATTTCCAGGTCTTTATTGGATAATTCGCGTGGCATTTTATTTTTCCTGTTATTAAAACAACAGAAAAATATATTATCTTTTTTCAGTTCTGAACAGAAGAACTGATGATATTAAAACCGCAATTAAAACTATTCCAATAAATCCGGATGCCTGTGTTGACTGAGGAGACTCAGAAGATGAAACAGGAGATTCGGTCACTAATGATGAATCCGAAGACAGGGTATTTAAAACAGGAGTCATTTCCACAGTTGGAATTACAGCTGCTTCTGTCTCAAAAGCTTTTGTACTGGTCTGTGCACTGACTGAGGGTTCTTTTATTATGATTTGGACATATGAATACTCCTTTCCTGAAAGATCGTTTCTTCCTGAAGGAGTATTTACAGCATAAACAAGATAATTTCCTGCATCTGGAGTGCCTCCGGCGGTTTTTGTATCCCATTTATAATTCCATATATTGTTATTTTTCACAGATGCCCGCGTAAAAGTAGAAGCTGCACCTGTCTCTACACCGGATGCGATATCATCCAGAGAGACACCTTCTGAAGGCAGATTCGGGCCTGTTAAAAAAAGATACACATAATCAGTACCGGAAGCGCCGCCTGAAAGTTCAACAGTATCACCCGAATAAACAGTTACCGCAGACACTCCCTGTACAAAAAGGAATGCTGCGGCTAAAAATAAACAAAATGACATTATTTTAAATTTTGTCTTTCCCATATGCTTATCTTCAGATTTTAAATTATATATATATAATCCAAATATTAACCAGATGAGTTCAAAAGGAATTTATAGGATTTTAACTGAACATTTCCAAAAAAAATTCTTTGAATTATTTTTCCCATCATTCTTTTATTTACCAGATTATCCCTATAAATCAGGTTTTTAAGAATGACAAAAATCTTTAATCATTTTTTTTATTTTTAGGCAATTTAAGTTAAGGTAAAAAACAATAACTACAAAGATAATTTGAGAGGAAAATAAAAAAATGGATGGAAAAATACTGGTTGCTTATGCCACAAGATACGGTTCGACAGAGGAGATTGCAAAAGAAATTGCAGCAACATTAAAAAAAGACGGTTATGATGCCGAATGCAAAAATATTCTGGATATTACATCTGTTAAAGAATATAGAGCTGTTATTGCAGGCAGCGCAATTCATATGGGTAAATGGCTTCCGGAAGCCGGGGATTTTATGCAGATTCATAGAGATTGCCTGTATAAAGTGCCTCTTTTTGTATTTTCATGCGGAATTACCCTCAACAATCCTGATGAGAATGTCATCAGAAAAGCACTCTTTGCCACAGATGAAATAAAACAATATGTAAACCCCAAAAAAATAGGACTTTTTGCAGGAAAACTTGACAAAGATTCACTGAGCAATTCAGACAGGGATCTGATTATTCTTGCAAAACCCCTGTGTGGGGATTTCAGGGATTTTAAAAAGATTACAGAATGGACCCATAATATAGAATCAGAATTTTTAGCCAAATTATAAAAAGATCAGATAAATAATTTCAGGCATTCAATAAAATTTTTTAATATAATACTTAATTCTAATTAATTATTAGGAGATTTTTTTGATGAACGACAAGAAATGGCTGATATCTTTCGCATCTGTTTTGATACTGGCTTCAGCACTACTATATCTGGCTCATTATATCCTGTTTCATGATCTGCACCATATCGGAGTATTCGGACTTCATGAACTTGCATTTCTTCCAATTGAAGTTTTGCTTGTTACTCTTGTGATACACAGAATGCTTGATACACGTGAGAAAAAAAGACGCCTTGAAAAGATGAACATGGTAATCGGGACGTTTTTCAGTGTCGCAGGAATAGATCTATTAAGATGTTTTTCAAATCATAACCCGCATATAAAAGCAATAAGAAAGGAACTTGCAATAACTTCGGACTGGTCACCGGAAAAATTTGACTTAATTGATAATGAGATTAAAAATTATAAATTTGAGATTGATATCTGCTCAATTAATATTGAAAGCCTGAAGAAATTCCTGCTTGAAAAAGAAGATTTTTTTATCAGACTTCTTGAAAACCCGGTACTCCTCGAACACGAGGAGTTTACCGAACTTTTAAGGGCGGCATTTCATCTCACCGAAGAGCTTCATAACAGAAAGGATCTCTCAATCTGTCCGGAAACAGATAAAAATCATCTTGCAGGAGATATTAACAGAGTTTACAGTCTGCTTGCCGGCGAATGGTTAGAATATATGAAATATTTAAAGGAAAGTTACCCTTATCTCTTCTCCCTGGCACTCAGGACAAATCCTTTTGATGAAAATGCTGACGCTATAGTCAGATAATAAAATTCATCTTTTTTCCGTCTTCATTTGTATAAAGAAAGTCAGCTGTCAAATTATGTTAAAAATAAAAGTTCCCTGAGAACAAAATCAAAATAGTTATATCAGCTTATTTAAGATTTTAATCTTATCTTTGTATATGAAAAACTAATCAGTTCGGAAAACTTATATGTAAAGTATAGAATGGGGACGATCAGAACTAATGAATGAAAATTTTAAAAAACTTTTAGATTATTTCTCTCAAAAACAGAGTGAAGTATTCTCCTCTCCAAGGGCACTTTTTGGAAGAGGTGAGGAGGAATTATTCACAATCGTCAGTGTAAACAATGAAACAGAAGAGATTACACTTAAAAAAGACTGCGAACAGGGTATCAAAATAAAATACAGCCTGTTAAAAGAGGCAGTACTCCTTTTGGAGGATAAAAATATCGTCTCAATCACTCCTGAAAAAATATCCGATTCCCCTGTATCGCTGGAAGAACATCTTGCAATATGGCAGTCAGGAACAGAAGATGTAATTCTAAATAAAAATGAAATTCCATATATTGCAGATCTTATTGTTCTCTCTGGTGTTGCAGCATATGGGTGGGGTAAAACCAATACCAAAGAGAAATTCGCCGCAATAGCCATAAAAGAGAAGCATGAAAAGAAAAAACCGGACCGAAAGTTAGAATGGGATATTAAAAAAATTATCAGTGAAACGTCCTCTGATAACAAAGTTGCTTTGGAAAAACCCAGAGATACCACTTCCAAAAACAGTCTTATGGGACCTGTGCTTATAGCCTATTCAACGAGACATGGCTCAACAGCCGAAATTGCATGGTCTATCAAAAATTGCTTTCAGGATGATGGCATTATTTCTGAAGTAAAGGGTATCCAGGATGTTGATGATGTCAGAAAATATAGTATGGTAATAATCGGCACCCCTATATATGACAATAAAATACTTCCTGAAGTCATTGAATTTGCAAGGCTCCATAAAGACTGGCTTTTAAAAAGAATGACTGCACTTTTTGTTGTTGGCATTTCATTAAAGAATCAGGATGATGAAACAATCCTCAAAACCTTAAAAATCGCGGATGAAGCAGGAAAATATATCAGTCCAATAGATATTGGAATGTTTGCAGGAAAGTTACTGCCTGAAAATCTCCCGATAAAGGGACGAATCAATGCAATGTTCAACAAAGAAAAAACAGGAAATTTCATAGACTGGCGCGATATCGGGGAATGGGCCGATAAAATTAAAAAAATGTTCCTGCAAAAAATGAATTAAACTGCCAGTGGAAGCAGTTTTTTAATAAGATTATCCACCTGCCATTCAGCAGTACCGATATAATTATCCGGTAAAAGAAGTGATTCTATCTCATCTTTTTTAAGGTACACAGATACATCCTTGTTTTCAGAGAGAATTTTTGAAACAGGTGTCTTTGTTTCAAATGCCGTCATGCTGGAAACCCTGACAATTTCATGAGCATCCTGTCTGTCCATACCCTTCTTTGTAAGTTCAATCATTACAGATTCCGCCATATTAACGCCATGAAGCATCTCAAGATTACGCCTGATATTCTCAGGATTTAACCTTACGCCTTCAAGGACATTAATCATGACATTCAGGATATGATCTGCAAGAATGGATGCTTCAGGAAATATTACACGTTCACATGAGGAATTTGTCAGGTCACGTTCGTCCCAGAGAGTGTTGTTCATCAAGGCAGGCTCAACAAAGGAGCGGACAACACGTGCCAGTCCGCAGACCTGCTCAGATTTTATCGGATTTCTCTTATGTGGCATTGTTGAAGAGCCCACCTGGTTTTTACCAAATGCCTCCTCCATCTCTCCAATCTCTGATCTCTGCATCATGCGTATTTCAACACCGATTTTGTCAAGGGTTGTTGCCACATTTGCCAGGAACATGAAATATTCTGCATATCTGTCACGCTGGATGAGCTGATTTGATACATCGACAGGGTGAAGTTCAAGGTACTTCATCATTGTGACCATAACCTCATGACCCTTAAGACCCAGAGAAGCCTGTGTTCCGACAGCTCCGGTCATCTGACCTACAGCAATACGCGGACGCATCTCCTCAAGTCTTTCAATGTGCCTTGCAACCTCTGAGGCCCATATTGCAAACCTGAGACCGTATGTTGTGGGAACACCAATCTGTCCGTGTGTTCTTCCGGCGCATACAAGCTTTTGTGTCTCTTTCGTCCTTTTTAACAATACTCCAAGCAATTTTTTCAGCTTTGCCTCAATTAAAAACAGACTGTCTTTTACCTGAAGTCCTGTTGCTGTATCAAGAATGTCATTTGAAGTAGCGCCGAAGTGTATCCAGCGTCCGGACTCCCCTGTTACTTCTGTTATTGCCTTTACAACCGCCATCATATCGTGGTTGATCTCTGCCTCAATCTCATTTGCCCTAACCAGAGACGCATTGTTTGCTTTTTCTACAATTTCTGCAGCCGCTTCTTCAGGAATGAGGCCGTGATCGCCCTCTGCCCTCGCAAGAGCTGTTTCTACTTTTACAATAGATGCAAATCTGTTATTTTCATCCCAGATATTTCGCATCTCAACAGTTCCGTACCGGAAGTCAATGGGGTGGATTGCCATGGTGATTATTTATTTGTTTTTTTACCTGTAAAAACCGTACTGGTCAAAAAGAGAATTTAAAAATAAAAGATATCCCGAATCTCCCTTAGCAGAGAATTAAAATATTTAACAAAAAAACAGGTATGATATAGTATTACTGTGATCTGGATATCACACAGTAACAGCTATTAGTCCTTTATTTTATATTCCGCGTCGATTATCTCCTTTTCAGATTCATCAGGGAGAAATACCCATGCAAGAATATATACAATTACTCCGGTTGCGTAAAAGAAACCTAGGAGTACCCAGAGAATCCGGATAATATTTGCATCAATATCCAGTGACCTGCCTACTCCGCCACAAACACCCGCAATTACGCGGTCATCTTTGGATCTACATAATTTCTTCATGATATCAACCAGATTTTTTAACTTTCACACCGCCCGGCACGATATTACAAAGTGTGTTTGCAACAAATATGTATGTAATGGATTGTCCTGATGACTGGTTTCCATATGAAACATACAGGCCGCATCAGCAGGAGATGCTAAATTTAGCTGCTGAATGCGTAAAAAACAAAATGACCTGCATGATAGATGCACCGACAGGCAGCGGAAAGTCAAGTGTCCTCTCAGCCCTTCTTGCCGAAGCCAGGGGTAAAAAAATTCTGGTTGCTGTCAGAACTGTGAGCCAGCTAAATACCTTTATCCGGGAACTGGAACTCATTAAAAAGAAAAAAGGCCACATTAAAGTATCCTATCTCGTTGGAAAACGCAGAATGTGCATGATGGGAGGCGAAGGCGACATATACAGAATGTGTGAAGGCCTAAAAGCCTTCTCCACATCCCTTATGCGTGACCGCGCCCACAGGGGATCGCTTATTCCGGCAAATGATCCGGTACTAAAAACCCAGCTTAAACGTCAGGACTCCGAACATCCCCTCCTCTGCTCTTACTTCATAAAATCCAGGATTTATGTGGAAGGCGGCGAGGGGCTCAAGATGTCTCCTTCAAATACACTCCGGACTAAAGCGGAACAGACATCAAGAAGAATTGTACCCCCTGAAAAACTTCACGAAATTTGCGGCGATGTCTGCCCTTATGAGGTTATGCTTCAGGCTGCACGCGATGCTGATGTCGTGCTCCTGAATTTTCACCATATATTTGATGAAACAATCCGTGAACAGATGTATCAGTCCATAGGAATCGAACCTGAAAATACTATACTTCTCATTGACGAGGCTCACAACTGTGGGGATACTGTACAGAGCATCCAGACAGTTGCACTTAGTGAAGCAAGTCTTGAACTTGCACAGAATGAACTTGCGCATATGAGAGGACGGATCGGGGGGGTTGAGGCCGTCCTGAATTTAATTCCACAGATTCAGAATTACATGGTAAGCCTGAAAAGATCTATTAAAAATGAGGACTGGTTTGATCCCGCAATTTTTACCAGGTTCATTCTAAACGGTACTCTCTACCAGAAAACAGAAGAGATAGCAGATGATCTTTTAAGAATAAATGAGGCAATACATGAAGCTAAACTTGAAAAAGGAGACTTTAAGGAAAGTCCTGTTGAAAAATTAACAAATTTTTTCATAAGAATAATGCGGTCATCAGGTGATGATTCATACCTTACAATCTACAAAAAGAATGATACTGAAATTTCACTTGAAGTCAGAAACATTGATCCATCAAAAACACTCGCTGAAATTGCAGATACGCATGCTGCATGTATAATGATAAGCGGGACTCTTTCACCTGTAGAAAGTTATAAAAAATTATATTTCGGAGAAATGGAAGTCAAAACACTCTCCCTACCAAATGCATTTCCCAGGAAAAACCGTCTGATATTCTGTGCAAAAGATGTCACATCCGCATTCAGCAGGAGAAGGGATCCTGACAACCAGAATAATATTCTGGATTATATCAACTCATTTGCCGGCCTTAATGGAAACCTTGCAGTTTATTTTCCGTCATACGATATGCTAAAAACATTCACAGAAAAAATGCCTCAAAGATTAAAAGGAAAGGATGTTTTTATTGAATCACAGGATTCATCACAGGCAACAAACGACCTGAGAATTTTTATGTCACTTCCGGAAGTAAACAGATCAGGTATATTATTTGGTGTATGCGGCGGCAAATGGAGTGAAGGTCTCGATTACAGGGGTGAACTATTAAACGGGGCCATTGTAATCGGACTCCCGCTTGCTCCCTACAATGATGTAAGAAGGATGGTAAATGATTACTTCAAAAATAAATTTGGAAAAGAAGGCGAATTTTTATCATACACACTCCCTGCAATAAACAAGGCTCTCCAGGCACTGGGAAGAGTATTAAGGACGCCTGAAGACAGGGGAGTTTTACTACTTGGAGAAGCACGATTTCTCGAGGAATCAGTAAGAATTGGACTCCCTAAATGGATGCAGGAAGAGATCATTGAATGCGGAATAAACGATTTTAAATCAGGTATTTCAGGATGGAAATAAAAACAGGTATATGCCGCTTCGGACTGTGGAAAGTCAGTGTGTTCTGGTCGGAAAATACCATACATAAGATATCGTTTTTACGCTCAGGAGAGGAGTCCCATGTTCCCCCACAGATCAAACAATATTTAAGCGGAAAAGCCGGAGATTTTTTTCCCTTAAAATCAATTGCAATATCCGACGGATATCCCTATTGTGAAATATATAAGGCTGTATCAGATATTCCGTACGGATTTACAAAAACATACTCAGATATTGCAAAAATAGCAGATACACATCACAGAACAGTGGGAATGGCAATGAAGAGAAATCCGACACCTTTAATCATTCCATGTCACAGGGTTGTATCAAAATCCGGTATTGGCGGATTCACACCTGATCCTGAGATTAAAAAATCACTTCTGAAAATGGAAAAAAAGAATGCAGAATCTCCCGGATTTATTGCAGATTGAATCAGATTATAGAGATGAAAATATGAAAATAGCTATTTTAGGTGCAGGGGCAGTAGGACTTTGTGTGGCTGCAAAACTTTCACAGGTATGTGAAGTGCATGCCGTCAGCAGAACCCGTCACTCTGAAGCTGTCAAAAATCACGGATTTGTTATGACAGGACTCTGGGGAGAAGGCCAATTCTCTTTTTCATGCTCAGAGACACTTCCCAAAGGGGAAAAATACGATTTTATAATAATCACTTCCAAATCAAATGCCACAGGAAGCATCTGTGAACAGTTTAAGGAATATCTGGCAGACACTCCGGTGATAAGCCTTCAGAACGGAATAGGAAATGAAGAGATCATCTCGGAATTTACAGATGAAATTATCGGAGGAATGATCATTACCGGCTTTGAATGGCGGCAGGATGCGTGTGTTCATGTCTCAGTACAGGCTGCCCCTTTAAGACTTGGAATATTCCCGACAGGAACCAATAAAAATGTAGAGATTTTGACAGATCTCTTCAAAAACGCAGGTGTTGAGGTCAGAGAGGAAAAAAATATCAGGGGTGCAATCTGGGGTAAAACCCTCTATAATGCTGCATTAAATCCTCTCGGGGCAATAATGAAAGTACCATATGGGAAGCTTCTTGAAGAACATTCGTGGGCAATAATAACAGAAATTGTAAATGAAGTCTTTGAAGTCTGCAAAGCAGAAGATATTATTCTTGAATGGGATACAGCCGAAAAATATCTGGATTTTTTGAAAAATACACAGATTCCATCCACAGCAGAACACCACTCGTCAATGTACCAGGATCTTTCTATATGCAAAAAGACAGAGATCGATTTCATAAACGGCGCAATTGTAAAAAAAGGTGAAAAATACGGTGTATCAACACCTGTAAACAATATATTAGTAAATCTAATAAAATTCAAAGAAAAATTAATTCTTGCAACTTGACATGGGAGCATACATTTGAAGACAGGGATTATTCTTGCAGGCGGGGAGGCAAGACGTGCAGGCGGCAGAGAAAAATATCTTTTTTCTTACGGGGGAAAAACGTTCATTCAGAGACTCATCTCAACTCTCAGGGAATCTGTGGATGAGATAATAATTGTCACTAGAGATGAAAGCCAGTGCAGCAGATTTGGGAATATTCCCGATATTATAGTTGTAACTGATATCAGAAAATGCACAGGCCCCATAGGTGGTCTTCATGCAGGAATTAATGCATCAAACGGGGATACTTTGTTCGTTGTAGCCTGTGATATGCCATTTGTAAATAAAGAAGTAATAAAAAGACTCTTTGAAATTGCAGATGATTATGAAGCCGTAATTCCATGCTGGAATGATGAGATGCTTGAACCGCTTCACGCAGTTTATAAAAAAAAGGCACTTGAAGATTATTTGAAATACCACAAATCACTTTCTATGCGTGAGATGGTAAAAAATATCCAGTCCTGCTATATAAATGTTGAAAATTTAAAGGATATTGATCCTGAACTAAAGACATTTACAAATATCAATCATCTTGAAGAGCTTGAAAAATTAAAAAACGGTGAACTTTTCAAATGACAACTTCTATAAGAATTCTATCTGTTGGAAAAATAAAGGAGAAATTCATACAGGACGGGATTGCAGAGTATACAAAAAGATTAAGCTCTTTTATCAATCTTGAATTTATGGAAATACCTGATGAAAGTATTCAGGATAATCCTTCATCAGCGGCAGTAAAAAAAATTCTTGACAAAGAAGGCAAAAAAATACTATCATCAGTTAAACAAAGTGATTACGTCATTCTTCTTGATTTAAAAGGTGAAATGCCGGATTCGGAAACACTTGCAAAAAAGATAAAATCCCTTGAGATATCCGGAACCAGCAGAATAGTATTTGTTATCGGCGGAAGCCTCGGGATATCTGAAGATCTCATTAAAAGAGCAGATTTTAGATTATGCTTATCCCGTCTTACATTCACACATCAGATGGCAAGGCTCATTCTTACAGAGCAGTTATACAGGGCATATAGTATCAATTCCGGCGGAAAATATCACAGGTAAAAAAATAATTTTTTTTAATGACCACCACATGATGAAATCCTTCTTCCGGAAGCATCACGGGAATATTTTGCAAACTCTTTACTTTTTAAAAGAAGATCTCCTGTAAAAACAGGACCATCCCTGCAAACTCTCAGACCATCGGGATCAAGACAGCAGGAACCACAGATTCCCACTCCGCATTTCATATATCTGACAAGGGAAAACTGCCCCCTTTCTGCCATATTGTTTGACTCGAGCACTTTTAGCACACCGGCCATCATAATCTCCGGACCGCAGACACAGACAGTGTCATACGAAAGGAGATCAATCTCCTGCATAAGTTCGGTTACAAAACCATGATGGCCCTTTGAACCGTCATCTGTTGCAATATGAAGATCTGTTAGTGATGATAACTCTTTTTCATAGAGAATTTCTCCAACATTTCTGGAGCCTGAAAGAAAAGTGTCGCACTGACCTTTCAATGCAAGAGGGCGGAGTGGCGCTGCACCAACACCGCCTGCCACTGCAAGAACCTTTTTTCCGGGTGAAAAACCGTTACCCAGAGGTGCCTTAATGCCAATACTGTCACCGACATCAAGAGAAAAAAGCGCTGATGTGGCCTCTCCAACATTCTGAACTGTTATTGAGTTTTTTGAGGAAAGACCCATTGGAATCTCATCGACACCGGGAATCCAGACCATACAAAACTGACCGGAACGATACTCAAAGTCCCTGTCAAACTCAAATGTCTTTATAGAGGGGGTCTCATCCACAATTCCTGTAATTTTTACTGCAACCGAAGGTATCTCAATCATGTGCACACCCGATTATGTCATCCGCTTTTTCTCCATCGTCGGAATATAGATCATCTGAAATTCTTTTGAAAATATCTGATCCATCCAGAACAGCACTTCCAATCTCAACTGCCGATGCACCTGCCATCATCATCTCAATCACATTGTCGGCAGAAGACACCCCTCCACACCCGATAACCGGTATGTCAAGTGCTTCATATAACTCCCATACACAGCGGACTGCTATTGGAAATATTGCCGGACCGGACAGGCCTCCGGACCCGTTGCCAAGAACCGGACGTCTGAAATCTGTTGAAATTCTCATCGCCTTTACGGTGTTTATTGCAACTACCGCGGATGCACCGCCCTTTTGTGCGGCAATCCCCGACTCTGTTATGTCTGTCACATTGGGTGTTAACTTAACCCAGACAGGAAGACCGGTTTTTGCAACCGCATGGGTACACTCCTGTACAATATCGGGGTTGCATCCTATCTGCGCTCCATAGCCTTCTGCATGAGGACAGGATACATTTAACTCAAAACCCTTTACTTTGTCCTTAAACCAGGATGCAACAAGTGAAAACTCCTCAGGGTTTCCTCCAAATATACTTGCAACCACAGGTTTGTCCTGCAAAATTTCAAGCTCCTCTGTAAAATTACGTGAAGGATTTGGAAGTCCCATTGCGTTTATAACCGCACCATTCATCACAGAAACACAGGGACCCGCATGACCATATTTGGGCACAGGTCCTATGGATTTAGTTACAACAGCGCCTGCGCCCAGATTGAGCATTCTGTTTAATGATGCACCGGTTGTTCCTAAAACGCCTGCTGCAAGTATCAGGTGATTTTTAATGCCGACTCCACCAACAGCAGGATTATCTTCTTTTAATATTTTCACCATTTGCAATGATGATACATTGGAGTTATTTTATTATTAGCGTTCGCCAGCTTGCGGTAATTCGTCATTTTTTTCACTTTCAGAATGCACGGAATATCTGCTATTATTGTTTACTGCAAAGGAGTTTAACATGACACTTCCTGAAATGCTGCCGTCTGAATATGCAAATACTTACAGAAATGAAAAAACGCGCAAACTAACCCTGATCATTCTCAAGCAATTCATAGAGATCTCGACAGGTGCCCCTGTTGAAGATCTTGATCAGGCGTGGAAAATATATTTGTCACAGCCAGTATCTCAAATCACTTCGGACCTGATGACTTTTCACTCCCGCTGCGAGGACAAATACTGCCCTCTGCCGATAATACATTATTTGTCAACTGTTGAACGATATCTCCGGGACTGCTGTGAAATCACCCTGACACCAAAACAGATCCGGATGAGAAAGAACGGACTGCCAAAAGCCCGGGCCGTTACCCGCGACATAGCTCTGGACGCCCCGACAATTAAACAAATCATAATGCAGTCCGACACTAAAATGAGAGCCCTTATTCTGATGTTATGCAGCAGCGGAATGAGAATCACTGAAGCTCTGAGTATCTTGCCGGAATACATCGATCTGACTAAAAACCCTGCTGAAATATATATCCCTGCCCGGATCTCAAAGAACAGCATTGCCCGGCTGGTCTATATCTCCGATGAGGCAAAAGAAGCCTATCTGGCGTGGATGTCAGTAAGGGACTATGAGGTCGGCAATTCCACAGCCCGGCAGCCCCTTTTTCAAATCACCAACGCTGTGTTTCCATATTCGGCGAACAATGAAAGATACCGGCTGGCCAACGTCCTGAAAAAAGCAGGCCTATTTTCTAAAGATCCTTTGTCCGGCCGGTGCACGATCACCTATCATTCCTTCCGGAAATTCTTTATCAGTCAGTTTAAACTCGCTGCCAATCCCTCAGTTGCAGAAGCCCTCGCCGGCCATGAAGGATATCTTGACAACGCATACCGCAGGATCCCCGAAGCTGAAATGCAGGCTGAGTATCTGAAGGCAATGCCAAGGCTGATGATCAACGTCCCGGACGATTATTACAAAGTCAAAATTGAGCAAGCCTCTGAGATAACACAACTCCAGATATCAGCAGCTGATCAACAGGCCCTTATCAATCGCCTCCTGGACGAACTCCGGCAAATGCGGAAAACACAGGAACTGATGAACTTCACCGGGGGGATTGTGCCGAGGAACAGCCTGCAAAATGATGAGTATGAGGGCGCATAAAAAAAGAGATTTATGCGTCACCTCTCAGATTGAGGAAACTAGTGTGCCCTCAGTGTAGCAGATAGTGACGGAAGTATATGCTGATGCAGCGCTCCACCCGAGATTCCATCCAAGGTCAGACGGCATCATTGATCCGAATTTTACAAGATCACCCGCTTTTATATTCGAGATGGTGATGTTAATTATGTCATATACAGAGTTGTCAGTTGTCTTTGTGAATAGAAATACAGGAGTGTCGTCATTTATTTGGTAGTAAAATTTCGTTTTATTTTGTTCTCCCTTGATTGTGGTTTTAAGTTTGAAGGAAGATCCTGATTTTACATTCGAGGCAACAGTATATGTAAATACGGGGTGGAACGTGTCAAACGCCGAATATACCAAAGTTGCCGAAACACCTGAGAACGTCTCTGCGACATTATCTGCTGCTGTCCGCAGCACCCCTCCGCATACGCCGGTCACATTCAAAAGCTCTTTCCCGTCAAAATCTACTCCTCCCAAAGGGAGAACAATGTTCTCCCATGCAAAAGCCCCCGACCACGTGATTGTTGAAGTGCCTGCGGCACAGGTCAACAAAGAGACACTTCCATCTGTCCCTAACTTCACCGCTGTTGACGCCTTTGCAGTATCTGGTTGAGACCATGTATCGGTATCAGAATCATAAGAGGCATTGTTCGCCATCCAGATATTGCCATCGACATCAAACTGTATTCTGCCTTCAAGTCCCGAGGACATCTGTCGTAATTCAACGGGCTGATGGAACAAGTTTGTGAGATCTCTATACTGGCCGTCCCGTTCATCAGTGATATTGTCGGCAACAATACTTGTAGCAGCAGCGGCAACTGCAACCCGAGCAAGAGCAATCTCATATATAGATGCGGTCTGTGTCAGTGCCGGAACTTCCGGAGACGATGATGGGGTTCCTGTTAAAACTTCAAGACTGACTTCCAGATTTGTGATGACATCAAGTCTTGCAACGATCCGGTCAATTCTGGGATTGTCTGCGTCAGCGTCGGCGATTGTCAGGGTTTCATCTGCGTCAGATTCCATCCAGTATCCCTGTATGGCAATGTGCCCGCCACCGACAACGACAGACATCGCGTCAGGATCAGCAGGGCCTACTTCAAAGTTGTCGTATTTCCCGTCCACGATACCGTCTGGGCGAATTAAAGCCCGGTCTTTTGCATATGCATTTTGTGTATATTTTGTGAGCTCTTCTTCAGGAGTTCCTGGGGGAGATGCAAAGAATCCATGTTCAATTGTCATTTATACCTCCTTAATTCAGTTCGCGGATAAGTCCCGCAACGACTGTGTTCTTCAGGTTCAACTAGTATTTGCCGGGAACTTTTGGCGATACGATCCGAATGAATCCAGGCGGGACCAGTGTCGGCAACGTAGATTTGATGACATCAAGCGGCACCTCCGGTAACTGGATACCGATATTGGATGCCTTAAAGTCTCTACCGTCGCTTGCGTATTTCACCGCAGCCTCTAAGATTTGGTTTTTTAATTCGCTCATGTTTTCATCCATTTTTTCACTTCCGGATATCCGGAATGCTTCTAGTTACGTCCCGGACAATTCTGTACACATCTTTGATCTCAGAACCAAGCGTCAGGCCGATGCTTTTCTTTGCGACTGTATATGCTGTTTCAACCGTCACGACCTGCAGGTCATACGCTCCGTACACCCCTGCATCGGCTGACACGATATCGCCAATATCAAAACTCTCACCATACACGCACGATTCAGATTCAAGAAATTGCATTCCAAAAGAGGTGCTGATTGCATCGTCGATTGCTTCCTGACCTCGTTCTGTGAGTGCGTCAGTGTCGTCGGAATCGCTGCCGTCAATGAAACTTTCGCGGCGCCAGATTCCTGTCAGAGTATCATCTCCTACCGTAAGCTGTGTGCGGGCAGCAGCCTCACCGGCACCGCCGACGATTACAAGGTTTGTCTCCGGCAGAGTGTCGCAGAAATCAGTAATCTTTGCAGTGCCGTGCCCTTCTGAAAGAATAAGGGGAGAGTTTACGTCCTGAGTCTCGCTGCGATCAACGCCTTCTCTGATTCTCCATTCCAGCATCCAGCCCCAGTCAACAGTATCCTCTTCAATAACAACAGCCTCCCATCCCAGATTCCCTCCGGAAGAGCAGCAGGATTCAAGCATTTCAAGAAGTGTCTGGAACCGGCCGTTGTAAGTCACATCGCTGCCACGATTCTGGTTGACAGACTCTAACTGAAATACCGAATCCTGCCGGACTGTATCTGTGGCTTCTGTCAGGTTCGTGGAGATGTAATGCCGCATCACAGTCTCGGCATCGCCGGTCTGTTCATCATATCCGGTACTGGCATCAGTCCCGTCAAGAATTGATCTGCCTCCGAGGAGGACACTTGCATAATCATTTCCTGTGACAGTGATCATGCCCTCTTTAACGCTGATCTGTTTGACAATCAGGCAGCGGGTTTTCTTCTGAGGAGTGTTCTCCAGCATGTGCAGAATGCGACCTTTTGTCAGGTATTCTGCATTCTTAGCGCCGCGTTTGATTGTCAGCGACCATGAATCCCGACCGGCAAATCGTTCTGTGTATGTCAGAGATTCATATGTGTCGAGGACAGCCAGCTCGTTATAATCATCGTCACAGATGCGGATTTCAGTCGCTGTAATCAATGTGCTCATTGCGACAGCCACCTCGGAGTATAAGTCAGGTACCCAAGAGCACCGGCGCCTTCAGAAGTTGCAGTGTAATTTACACTGACTTCACCCGAAGGTATCTGGAAAAACGTCGAGCCGATAGTGCAGTAGTGCAGGGCATCAGTTTCATTGCCGTCAGTGTCAGTCAGCTTCACAGACCTGCTGCCGAAAGTGGTATCAATCGTCAGGATTTCTCCGTCCTGAATCGTTTTCCTGACAGTGATCACTTCGCCGGTGATTAGATTCGTAATCACAGGATTTTGCAGCATCCCTCTGAGTTCAATCTGACAGGGAGACGGGGTGTCGCCCGGATTTGTGAACTCCAGTGTTGTGCCGACACCTCCAAGAGTAAGTGGGAGAGTAAACGGCAGGGAAAATCCCCCGACAAAACCCCTCAGAAGATTTGTGATCTCAGTGTCGGAATACCAGCAGGGGTCCGGTGCAACAAAATCAACAACGCAGGGCCATTGTGTTGCATCCGCCGTTGTGCCGGATGAGAAAACCGGGCTATCGGCATCGGCAAGAACTCTCAGGTATTTTTTCGATCCGTCCTCTTTATTCCAGACCCATGTGCATAGGCCGTTGATTGGATTTATGGCTCTGATTAGACGATCACGTTTGAGTTCAAGGTTTGCCCTGCCGGTTCCAAGGATTGTGATCGGGATGCTGACATACCGTTTGTTGATAGTAACAGAGTTCAGCAGCGCTCCTATCTGCCCGGGGGATGTTATGAGATCCGCTTCTCCAGGGTATCCTGAAAAACCCTGAAGGCCGTCTTTCTGAACTGCGAACGAGGCATTGTCAAAATAGAGATGATCTCCATTTGAGCCGATGAGCTCATAGGTAAAGACCGTCATCCCATACCAAGCCCCCCGAGAGCATTCTGTATAATCTTTTTAGAGGTTTTGTTTGCAAGGTCTGTGGTTGTATCAGTTTCGTTTGCAATTATAGTGGTTTCAAAAGTGTTGTTGATCACAGTAGAGTTTGAGACGTTTTGTGCATCTGTCGCAGTTGTATTCGCTGCCACCCCGCTGGCGGCAATACCTGAGAAATCAGCAGTAGAATATTCAGGCATATTTATCTGGCCATTCTCAACAGTAGGAATTGTGTATGAAGGAGTTCCGTTCTCATCATACGTAATAGTAAATTCCTTTTTGATTACAGGGTTTTCAGCAACGAATTGAACCCATTTTGCATAGTTTTCAGATTTAGTCTTATATGCTTCGAGATCAATCATGTTCTGGATATTTTCAGCGGAGATTTTTGCATCTTCCTGCTCTTTTAGTGCACTCTCCAACGCTACTGTTTCCTCCTCCAGGAGCGTGCTAATTTCATCCAGCCGGGTCTGTGCAGATTCAACTGATTCCCCATTAAGTTCCTCTTCGATTGCGGACTTCTCTTCTATTAACTCTTGCTGGTCTTCCAATGCCTCTGAATATCTGTCTTCTGCATCAGCGAGGTCAAGTTTTGCAGATCGCTCATCAAGATACAAGTCGGCGAGATCTTCTGAAGAGTCTGCACTTTTATTTTTTTGAAGTTCTTTTATCTCGTCTTGTATATCCTGAAGATCTGATTTTGCCTGAATCAGCCGGATATCTGCACGTTCAACATCACGTCCGGAATCGTCTATCTCTTCATCAATTCCAAGAGCCTTGTCGATAAGCTCTTTTAGAGTTGTATATTCATCACCAAGGTTTGAGACTTCTTTTTGATGATCTTTTACTTTTTGAGTTGCTATATCAAATGCAGCCTCAGCACCTTCTTTTATATCTCTTAATTCAAGCTCATACTCAGTTGCATCTGCCATCAATTGATCTGCAACTTTCTGCCCTTCTTTTTCGACAAGCTCATAATACTCATCCGTCGCTTTGAAGAGATCAGTCCACTGGTTCGTCTGCCATGCTATCGCTTTCGCACGCTGCTGTTGTGCGTAAGTGAGATTCTTTTCGGCCTTGTAATTTCCTGCCAGTAATTTTGCCTGCTCTAATAATTCCTTATTCTGGTCAGCAGTTTCCGGATTCAGTTTTTCTTTTAAGACTTTGATCTCTTCTTCTTCCGCTTTGATCTTTTCACGAAGGGCTGCCAGATTCTCAATGAGTATTTCAGTGGATACCTCCGAAAGATCATTCATTTCAGATAAAGACTCATTATATCCTTTCTGCTCGTCGTTGGCGTCACTTGTAGCTGCCGCTAATGGTATCAGGACAGCTGCAAGGGTTGTCACGCCGATGATAGCAAGCCCTACAGGGTTTGCTGCAATTGCGGCAGTAAAACCTTTGGTTGCAATTGTTGAGGCAATTGTAGAGGCCTGATATGTGCGATACAGGGTAATCATTGATGAGACTCCTCCTGCCATTGACCCCAAAGCCCACGTTGCCGGGCCAACTGCTGCTGCAAAGAGACCTATAGTTACAATTGTTCTTTGAGTCTCTTCGTCCAGACCAGACAACCAGTTTGCCAGTTCTCCGACGGTTTCCATTGTCGGGATAAGTGCATCTGCAAGAAGGTCTCCAAAAGTGATTGAGAGGGTTTCGATCTGGCCTTCAAATTCGCGGAAACTTCCCCCGGCTCCGCCTTCCATTGTCTCAGCCATTTTAAGCGCTGCACCATCACAGTCCTCAAGAGCGTCCGTATAATCTTCGAGTTCCTCGCGGCCTGCAGAGACAACCTTCATCATACCCGGACCTCCGCGTTCGCCGAAGAGCTGCAGGGAATCACCTGCAGATATACCTGCATCTCCAAGAGACTCAACAATCTCTGCAAGACTGTGAACTTCAGGATTAACGTCTTCAGCTGTCAGACCGTAGGATGCAAGAATCTTCTGTGCTTCTGCAGTAGGGGATAACAACGCAGACAAAGAACTACGCAGAGCAGTTCCTGCCATCGAACCCTGAATACCCGAATTACTCATTATCTGAATTGCAGCGGTTGTCATCTCGATGCTTTGGTTCGCTTCAGAGGCAACCGGGCCGACATAGGCCATCGCGTCCCCCATCTGCTGCACATTAGTATTTGCTGTAGATGCAGCTTTTGCAAGCAGATCTGAAACATGTCCCAGATTTGAGACTTCAAGATCGAACCCTGAAAGAATGTTAGTAGCAATATCTGCTGAAGAACCAAGATCTAAATATCCCGCAGAAGCAAGAGCCAGCATCTGAGGCGTTGCTTCCATGACCTGATTGACATCAAGCCCTGCTTTGGCCAGATACTTCTGTGCCTCTGCAACCTCAGATGCAGACCAGGCTGTTGATGCCCCGAGATCAATCGCCTGCTGTCTGAGTTTGTCAAACTGATCCCCTGTGGCGCCAGTAACTGCCTGAACCTGACGCATTGAATCGTCAAAGTTTTTAGCGGTATTAACTGCCAGACCTCCCATGAGCATTAGAGGAGCAGTAACGCCGAGAGTCATCTTCTTCCCGGCACTGGTCATGGAATCTCCCAGGGTCTTCAGCTGACTTTCAAAAGTTGCAGTCTGCTTTTCTGCTTCTTTGTATGCATTTATGAGGTCAGAAGCATCCCCTACAATCTCAACTACCAGTTTGCCAAGTGTTGTATCTGTCATATTATCCTCTGAACTCTCCAAGCAGTGATTCTATTTTGTCAACGTCCGGGACATCCTCATAATCATCTTCCGGATCTTCATCCCGTTTTACTGCAATCCCTCGTCTGCCGAGATCGTATTCCATACCCCTGTCATGGTATAGCAGGACCTGCTCCCAAGAAAGACGGAATAAAACATATTCCTGAGTCCACCCATACAAGAGACAAACTTCTGCAACTATCCTGCCAACATCAAGGGGCTTTACGGGTTTTTTTTATCAGCCTTTTTTCCCGTAACTTTCTTGAAACCCCTGTTTCTTTCCTCGGTGTGACGGGTCAGCAGATACATAAACAGTTCTCCGACCTGCTGTTCGGTGCATTTGGTTTCAAGGAAATCCTTTGTGATTGCCGGATTCAAACGGCCTAAGGTATCGGCAAGGAAAGCAGAGGTTTCACCCATTCGGATATCAGTAATCTTCCGGCCAGTTACAAACTCGGACATTTTCAGGGACACAAAAGCAGGGAAGATTGTAAGGTCAATCTCCTGCACGTCTTCCCCTGAACCGATTTTGACAGTCACCGGCTCAGGAGCCAGAACTGAAAAGTCTTTCAGGACAGCCATCTCACACCGCCTGCTGGTCGTTGATCTCAAAGATCTTGTTGGACTGTGTGGTATCCATCTCCCCTTCCAGGGTGATTGCAATACCTGCGGCATCGGTGCCGGCATCTGGCACAAACGCATGCTCAAAGTCGCCCGTCAGTTTGGCTTTATAGACCTTGTACATGTAGGTTTTTTCAGCAGCGTTGGTGTTTGTCAGTTTAACTGTGCGGTAATTCGGGGACGCCCCGTTACCATCAATAGTGATGTTCTTTGATGCAACAGGAGTGTATCCGTATGTGATTGTCAGGTTCTGGCTTTCAGTTGTGACAGTTTCGGTATCAAGGATAATGATACCTGTAACGCCTGCATCGTCGGTGACAACGATATAATCGGTATCTTCTACCAGATCTCCGTTGGTTGCAGCCGATACTGCACTGACAGCTCCGCTTGGTTCAGCGGTTACCGGGATGAAGTTCTGGAACGACCATGCTCCCGAAAGCACTGTCAGGGATTGTCCGGATACTGGGGTGCCTGCAACAGACACAACGCTGCCGAGACCCAGTTTTTCAAGAGAATCAAGGCTCCATTCATACAGGGTGGCAGTGATTGTCACGCCTGTGAATTTGGATTCTACTGTTACTTCCGGTGCGTTATCGGGCTGAATCGTGTTGATTACCCTCTTCGCAACAAGCTTAGCCCCTTTTAGAATACCGAGATTTGTCATATCGGTAAACAAGCCGGGCCAGTCTTCGACTTCCATTTTGCAGGAACCCAGACGGATTGCATCGGAGTTCTGCACTGATGTCTGAAACATTTTTTTCAAGTCTCCTTATAGGTCACAAAGAAGTCAACAGGAACCCAGTAGGTTCCGGCCTCTTCGTCATAGTCATCATTCATACCCAGATACTCGATATACTCGATTTGGATATTACTGTGGACGCCCTTGTGACCGTGAAGAGCGTCTTTGACTTTGTTTGCAAGTTCTTTCGCAGCAACAGGGGTTTCCGCAATGCAGGTGAACTGAATCCTCGGATGAGCAAACCCTGTAAGGCTGTCCTGAACTCCGCTGATCCCCTGGTACACAATTGCCGGAAACGTAGGATCTCTCGGCAGGTGCATGAGATACGCTCTGTTTACAATCACTGCTGACACATCTGCATCAGCAATGAGAATGCCTCTGAGAACTGATTCAATCAGCATAAGTCACCCCCGCTGTGAGAAGATCTCTCATGGCAGCTGCAAACTCATTCTGACAGATATCGGTATGCTCATCATACGCAGGCCGGATGTGCGGCTGTGCTGCCTGATTGTAGAATCTTCCGAGAGTATCACGGCCGACAAACCCTAATTCAAGGCGTCTGCCATACGGGCTGTCAGTCCCTACCTGCACAACGCAGCGGGTCGGGCTTTTTTCAGTGGTCGTTGGTTCGTTTCCAAACGATTTGATGTAAGTCCCGGACTTGTAAGGAGTCCTCCCGCCCGTGTTTTTAGTGAGCTTTAATTTGTTCTGGATTGGTAAAGCCGCTGCACGGGTGGCTGCTTCAAGCTTAACGCCTTTTACGTTGTCAGATAGCTGCTGGAATGCTTTGGCAAGTTCCTCTCCCCCACTGACTTTAACACCAATCATTAGAGTTTACCCCCGGAAAAGACAGACAACAGGGATACAAAAAAGGAGATTCCTCCTGCAATGATTGCAATGAGTACTCCGTCGCGGCCTTTCATTTTAGAACTTGAATTTTCAAGTCGGGAGATCCGTATATCCTGCTTTTTGTTAGTTTCTTTAAGCTCAGTAAGGGTTTCACGAATCCACGCCACATCGCGGCGGGTTTCAAGAATTAATCCTCTGTTTGTGATACCACCGTCCTCTTCATTCATACCCGCACCACCTCACAGGATAACCGTGTCATGGTGCCGAGGATCTGCTCAACCAGCAGAATGTTGTAAGTCGTTCCGCCGACAATCACCCGGTCAGATTCTACTATATCAGAATAGAGCCCCTGCAGAGCAATTGAAGTCGTTGCCACAACGTAAGTCTGGTTAGATTTTTTGATTTCTTTGCCTTTGAGAGGCGTTGACAGACACGGAACTGATGCGTATCTGTCAGTCCATTCCTCGACAACCTGCCCGTCGTCATCGACAGTCTCAGCTAATGACTGGATTTTGCAGATCTCAGGGAAATGAGAATCAAGCGTTGCCATGAGCCTGTCGTCAATAAGAGCTGACACTCAGATCCCCCTCCTTAGTTCTGAAGAAAAAGGTGTCCATGGTCCGGGAATAATCTCAAAATCCCCGTCGCCTTCGGCCTGTGCTCTGAGACTTTCGGCCTGAGTGTGCAGTGCATTTGCGACCGCCTGACCGTTAGTCTTGAGGCCGTTGACCTCAATATACTTGAGAATCAGTACCTGAGAAGATGCAATCTGGTCAAGAGCCTGTGCCGCTGCGAGTTTAACGTCCTCGTCATTGAGAGACAGAAACACACCCACCTCTTCATCAGAAAAGATTTCATGCTCTGAATCTCTGTCAGTTGAGAGAAGTCTGACCTTTCCCAGTGAAGTTGTCGGGTCGTAAGTGAATGTCATGGCCGCTGACCTCCTGGTTCTTTCAGGCAGCGGAGAGAAGAGTTATCCTTGCACTCTGGCTTTTGAGAGGCAGGCATTTTTGACCGGATACCTCTGAGTTCGTTGACGATTTCTTTCTGGCCGTCGATGATATCGAGCAGCAGATCTTCTGTGTTGGTGCTTGGAGTTTTAGGTATAGCCATAATCAGATCACCTCACAGAAAAAGAGGGGAATTATACCCCTGCTGCTACTGCTCCGGTGCTGCCGACTGCAAACTTTGGGTCAAGCTGAGTTGCGCCAACAACGTGTTTGACCTTCCATTCCATCTCATTGGAATCAAAGTCAACAATGTCGTAACCGCTACCTGTGACGCCGACTGCGTTCTGAGCTTTGGTATAAAGACCTGGCTGCTCCATACCTCTGAGGTGTGCCATACCAACAGCTGCACCTTCAACAAGATTTGGATCTGCAAAGAGGAACCAGGAGGTTGTGTCATTTGAAGATGACATGATTGTCGGAGCGTAAGGGAGCACTGCAAGTTTTAGGTTTCCGAATGTGCTCTTTGTGATAATCGTTTCTTTGCCGCGAACCACTTCTACCTGCAGTGTGGCGAGAAGCTGCTGTGCTTCCACTTTTAGTGCAGGAACAACTGCAAGGACTGCAGGCTCGTTGTAGATAGGTTCATCGCCTGAATCAGTCTGAGTTGCCATCGCAGTGAAGCCTTCTTTGAGGCCCTGAATGGAGAGCGCCCTTGTGATTAGGTTGCCGTTGTCGCTTGAGAAGAAGGTTGCATCTGGTCCGTTGACCCCTGCAATCATTGAGGTTGCAAGATACTCCTCTGTTCTTCTTGCACCTCTGCCAAGGCGGGCAGGGATAGATGCAAAGGCATTGAGGTCATCATTACGGATTGCCTCTTCTCCAAGACCAAGAGCTCTTTCATAGATCTCAACAGCGAGAGAATATTTCTTCTCATCAAGACCGCTCTGTTTGGCTTCTGTGAGTTCTTTTCTCTTTGTCAGGCGGTCGTCTGCACCAGTGAGTCCGAGGAGTTCTACTTCTCTGAAGTCATTGACTGTGAATTTCTTTGCCCACAGATCCCATGATACAGGGGTTTCCTGATACATTCCGAGAAGCTGTCTCTGCAGGTTGGTTGCAAAGAGCAGAGGGAAGTCGCTGGTGCTCATGGCTTCTTTGAAGTTTCTGAGTGTTGCTCTGCCCTCTTTGATGCGGTTTACGAGCTGCTGTGCTTTTGCAAGACCATGAACAAACTCTGTGTCATTTCTTGCTTCCGGAAGACGGTGTCCGCCGAAATCCGAGGGATTGAATGCAGATGCATCAAGCCTTGAGGTAAAGTCTGAAATTTTCTCTGACATTATTAGGCCTCCGTTGGTAGGAATTCAAGCACAAGAGCGGTCTCTGCGAGTGCCGTGGCTGACGCTGCTTTTGTGATTGTGAGAAGCACAACATCGCCGGCTGCGAGGACTTTGTGAGTCGCACTGAGTGTGCCGAGACTGAGAGCAATGTATGCTTCAAGAGCAGATCCCCCGGTTGCTTCGGTGGTCTTCTCGACAATCTTGTCAGTGCCAGCCCCTGCTGCACCCTTGTCAACAAGTGTGAAAGTCCAGAAGTCGGTATCGTCTGCCGTGATTGCAGTTTTGTTGACAATCTTTGCAGCGGAGAGAACTCCTGCTGTCGGAGCCACGAATACCACCTGTGAGGTTGTTGCCGCGACTGCTCCGATTGGGACAATCACCGGGCGACTGTTTGCCACGTCGCTGAGTTTTGCGGGTTTAACTCCTCCGTCTGCAAGAGCAGAGGTTCCTACTGCACCGGCGGCAATTGTGCCTGCTCCGGGGCTGGGTTCATGGTGAACGCTGATTGTTGCGGTTGCCCCGGCTGTGACTGCTTCGTTTGCGTGTCCGAAGAAGTATCCACCTTCACTGGTGTTGTTGATTGTTTCTTCAGCATCGTGGAACCAGAGGATGTCTTTTGCTGCAATCCCGCTGCCGTCAGCGGTGACAGAGATGTTTACATCACAGGGACCAAACTCGACTGAGGCTAATCCGTCTGAGTCTTCATCTGTGAGTGCAATGCCTGTCCGGTATCCGTAGCGAACCGGATCTCCACTTTCAGGAACTGCCGGATAATCACATGCAACTGCGACCCGGTATCCTGGAATATGAACAAAGTTTTTTGCCATTTTAGATCATCTCCTTGACAAGTGCCTCAGCACGTTCTTTTGTCATTCCACCTGCAATGTAAGCCTCAACAAGCTCTTTCTGAGCTTCTGCTATGTCGCCGCCGGAGACACTGCCCCCGACGCCGGACACTTTCCCGACACCGAGTTTTGCGAGGTATTCTGCCTCGGCTTTGACGGCCTTGTCAACCGCTGCTGCGTATGCAGCTTCGTCGAGTTTGCCGTCTTTGACCACAGGCTCTTTGCTGAGAGATTCAGCGATACGGGTCTTTGTGAGCTCCGGAAGCTGGGCTTCCTTGACTTTGCCTTCGACAAAGGTCTTTGCCTCTACCATCAGCTGTGCTTCTTTCAGGCGGGCGTTCTCGTCCTGTGCTTCTTTCAGGGCTTTCTGTGCCTCTGTAAGTGCAGCCTTCTGCTGTTCCTGTGCTTCCTTCATGGACGCACTGTTTTCAAACTCCTTGCGGAGTGACTCTACAATCTCAGGATGCTCTTTGTGGAGCGATTCCAGAGAGAGGGAGGGTTTTGGATTTGCTTCTCCTATCATGTTTTTACCTGCTGTTTTCTGTTCGTCTGTCGGTACGGATGGCCGGGCGTTTCGGAATGCTTCTGCAATCGCTCCGCCGCGGCCCGCTAAGGTAACGAAATCAACTGAACGGGCAGCGACAATCTTGGTGATGATATCTCCTTTTTTGCCTTCTGCTTCGCCCTGTTTGTGTTCGCCCCACACGTAGTGAGAGAGCCCTATATACGGGCCCATCTCAGCCACAGCTTCATGATATGCAGAGAATACTCTTGCACGGGAATACACCCCCGGACCTTTTGATCCAGATTCATCCCAACGTGCGTCTTCAGTCAGCACCGCTGCAAGATCCCTAAGATCCCGCTCAGGCCGCTCTTTGACTTCCGACACGCTCGGATGATTCCAGTACATCTGCAGACCGGCACAATACACACGGTTATTGACTGCCTGCTGAAGTGCCTCACGGGAATAATACCCGGAAGACCCCCATCCTGCGTCAATAATCTTTACAGGAATCGTGCCGTTTGCATCCGCCTTCACTTCAATAAGCGGGACGATTACTCCGCTGAACTCACTCAATCCTTCAGTCACACTCTCTATCACCTCAATTCACCCCCTTGGGGGTTGGCTTTCTACGATACAATGTAGCACAACGGCACCCGGGGAAACGAGGGGAATGCTGGTGCCCGGATGGAAACGAGCTGGTGATTGGTATCCACCCAGCTGCTGTGTTTTCCTTGCAGCCGTCACTGACCTTACCGTCTCCAACATTGCTCCAGAACATTTCCATCTCAAGGCCGGCACAGGCCATCTCTTCAATGACAAGCCGGTTCCCGGTCTCGTAGGCATCTCCTGCCTCGTTGATAGCTATCAGCTGCGCTCTGTTGCGAATATGACTGGCAGCCGGGACCTTGACGCCAAACTCTTCATACTTGGCCGTAATCTGTCGGGCGACTTTCTGGTAATCATAACCGTCTTCCATCCCGCGGGTGACAATCTTTGAGATCTCTGAACGGGTGGTCTCGTCAATCTGGCTGACGGCCGATGCTGCTCTTTTCTGAATAACTTCAATAGCTCGCGGGTTTTTGCGGCCAAATGCAAAATTGATATTGAACTCAGCCGTCCGGTGTTTTGCAGCGGCTTCAATTGCAGCACCAGCTGCTTCCTCAATCGGGCCGATAAACAGTTCCAGAGTTGCCTGATATGCTCCCTCAAGAGCACCTTCAACCGGAACAGGGCCTTTCGGATAAGACTCAAAAAGAGCAGGGCCTGATTTCTCAAACTCGGCCATGAATACTTTCTCATGTGCCAGGAATGCAGCTGACATCTCTTTTGACAAGGTCTTTTCAATAGGTTTCAGAGCCCTGTCACGCTGCGCAATCTTAGCCAGATTTATGATTTTTCTGACAGCCTCAATCACAATTTCTTTATTGATCATGCCGCAGCCTCCTGAAGATAAGATTCCAGTTTGCCAAGGACTCTTGCAAGCTCTGCTTCCGAGTCTGTCGGCTTCTCTCCTTCAGGGAACCACTCTTCTACAAGTGCAGCCGAGTCCTTTTCTCCAAGAGCATCAAGCAGCAGTGTTGAGATGTATTTTACCGGCATTGTTCCGGCAGACATTGCCCCATTCAGGGTCGCTGCATGGACTATTGCGTCCACCTGTTCAAGCAGATCGTGCTGCAGAATCGGCGGGAAGATGATCTCGACATTGCGGTTCATCGGCTCTTTAGTCTCAGAATCATTTCCGAGCGTCACGATGCGGTCGCCGTCATCATCGATCTCAACTGTTGCACCTGTGTTGAGTCTGCCATTTGGAGCCGCCGCCGCCATATCAATGACAAAACTCAGGATGTTGCTGAATACCGACTGCCATAAAGCCTGACGGGCGGTGAACTGCAGCTCCATTGGTCTTTCCATGCTCTTTGCAGTGGCAAGGTTCCCGGTGCTTGGGTCGCCTGTAAGATAGGGTTCATTGATTCCTACTGAGCTGCAGACCATCAGCATGAGGCGCCTTGCATCGTCCATACTGGCTGTGATACCGGAGGTTTTGATAGGTTCAAGTTTGTTACCCTGAGTTGTTGCAAAAATGCCGCCAGTCTGAGGGCCAGTGGACTCTCTGGACTCTGTAAGGCTCTGCTGCAACGCAGGCAGCATCCCCTGAAGTTTGCTGACTGCACCGGAGACTGCCTTTTTGTTGGCGCCGGTCAGCTGCATGGCAAACTTAGACAGCATATCCATGATAGTGACCCACTTCTCAAGGTAGGATTTGTATGCCTGAGCCCAGTCACACGCTGCATACAGTTCAGAGACCCCAAACTGCATGTCATTGAGCCGGTTGACTGCAACGTGATATATCGGGCTCTGTTGCACAGGGATGCCCATTATGTGTTCTGGATGTCCTTCTGATGGACTGTATCTCCAGTCAGGATAGTAGGCTTTGTGCTGGGTTGCTGTGCCGTATCCTGTCGTCGGATTAGTGGATGTGCTCGTCCATGCCCGAAGATAATACCTGGGTGTTTGTGAATCATCAGGGTCGGAGATCACTGACTGGATTTCATCAAACGCAATTGTGCGGACTTTTACACGGCCGGTGCTCGGGTTGATAAAAAAAACAAAAAAGAGATTCGCAAAGAGCTGAAGTTCAGCCTCAAGTCTCATCCACGCTTCAGTATCGCCAAACACTCTGCGATTTGAGGGATCTTTCAAGACCTGCTGAACAGCGGCGTCAACGTCCGGGTGAACTGCTCTGAGTGTGCAACCCTGCCCCCAGACATAGAGATTCTGGACTGAGACTGCCCGTTTAATGAGCGGATTTTTAAGCCAGTAAATCCGGACCATCTTTGAGATGTCACGCAGGCCCTGTCGGGAGAAGTCTCTCTCAGTCAGACCGCCAATGCGATTCCACCCCTTATCTGACATCGAGTCTTCAAGAACAGCGAGGCGCTCAATGAGCATCTCTGTCTGTTCAACCGAGACCTGTATTGCCTCTGTGGCCTGGATAAGTTCCTGCTCTGTCAGACTCATATTACGTCAATCACGAATTTGACTGTGAGTTCTTCTTTCCAGGTTGTCTGGTCTCCGCTGCTGCCAGATGTGCCATTATATGAACTCCAGCCATCCCTATATCCCTGCTTGATTTCAAGGACGTGCTCGCCTTCAGGATAATCTGTGTTGTGGTCCGGCATCTTTGCCGAGAAGATCTCTGAGGAAACAAGGGTGGTATAGCACACCTGCTCTCCGAACTGCTTGCCGTCAAAGAACATTCCGACAATAACGCTGCCGTAATC
This sequence comes from Methanomicrobium sp., assembly GCF_055145805.1. Classification (NCBI taxonomy): domain Archaea; kingdom Methanobacteriati; phylum Methanobacteriota; class Methanomicrobia; order Methanomicrobiales; family Methanomicrobiaceae; genus Methanomicrobium; species Methanomicrobium sp. The sequence continues at coordinate 38,987 of NZ_JBSREC010000037.1, forward strand.
CTTGCCTGTAAGAATTGCCACACATTCCTTCCCAACAAGCTGACTGACAGTAGATTTCATTTTGTCAACTACTGCAACGCTACCGATTGAAAGAGATTTCAGAGAAAGAAGACCTATCTGCTTCCCGTCGCTGTCTCTGCTTCTTGTGTCAGCTTCCACTGTTGTTGCAGCGGTTTTGTAAACGATGTTTGCAACGTCGATGTAACCCTGCGAGATTGGAATCTGTGCGATAGAAGTGTCGAGTAAGAAGAAAGCAAGATTCTTTTCCATGTTGGCAGCGATTTCGTTTCTGATAATCTTCTGCTCGTTAAAGCTCGGAAGCTGATTGCAGATCCATGCAATGTCTTCCTCTTTCATCTGATACGTGCAGCCGCCGAGTTTCTGCAGGATTTTTGGAGCGATTTTAGTTGATTCGTCATCAACATTGAGGAATTTCTTAATTCCGATAATCGCATATCCCAGCAATGCGGCGATGCTCGTTCCTCCGATACCAAGGGCTGCAGCGATGGCAGACACGTCAATTGAGGTTAGAATAGATTCAAGTCCCATTTATCATCAGGCTCCTGTTGCAGAGGGTGGCGCGCGCATAGATGATTAATAATAGAGATTTTGCAAATTTATAAAAAAGTAGGGGTTTAAATAAGATGAACGCTTTTTCGAAGATTTGAGAATTTAGACCGGACTTATGCTCACCGAGTCGTCATAAGTGACGTAACCACTATCTGCCATCAGGGCTTTCAAAAGTTCATATCCATTGTTGAAGGCTCCGGAAAATCCGTCAACCTGATCGTCGTGTGCTCCATCCGGAAAATATTCTGCTTCTGTAATGAAGGCTTTATTCCACGCTGCCCGCACCATGTCAACACGGCCATGCTCAGTTGCAGAGGAGGCAGGCTTTGCTCTTAGGATTTTATTTCCTGTTGATGGAATGCCTTCAACAATATATCCCTGCAACTCGTCCCGATACTCATCGATCATGTAGAGCGAGGCGCTGCCCGGTTCCTGTTCAATCAAGATCGGCACATATACTCCATCCATTCCAGCAGTGGCTTTGACAGCGGCCTTCACAGTTCCGGGGCTTTCCTGCATTCTGACGATGTCGAGGATACACACCCTGCTACCGTGGAATCCTAATAAAAACCCGACAGTCCAGTCAGGATCTTTTCCAGGGCGTTTTTTTGTGCCGGCAAAATCCCAATATCTCACAATTAGATCACAAGCAGGAGCTTCCTCAACGATATTGAACCATTCGCGGCGGAAGTAATTGCCCGGTTCCGGTTTGATTTTCCAGTTTCCCTGCAGCAGCCTTTCACGTTCCACTCTGTCAAGAGCCATCAGACGGCCCTTGTATCCGGGATCTTTCGAGGTCAGTGCAGGATTATCATCAAGTTTTGCAGGGATGAACGTCACAGACTTAGGAATGAGTTCCGGATACAATTGCAGGAGTTCCTCTGCAGAGTCCCCCCAGATGAGATCGTCACCCAGTTGCACAAACCATCTCTGAGCGCCTGCACGAGCCGGGATTGCAAATCCTGTATCCTGATCAATCCACCAGCCGATGAACTCCGCCACCCATGAATCAGCATCGGGGTTGCAGGTTGCCCTGATACGTGGTTTAACACCGCAGGTCGAACGGTTACGGCTGAGCATGTAGAAGAACTGCTTCTTGGTGAAATGGGTCAGTTCATCAAATGCTATCAAACATATCTGAGACCCCTGCCAGTCGAGGCGATTCTTTTCATATTCCATATGAGCAAAAGAGATCTTTGCTCCTGACGGGAACTTCCAGTCTAACCGCTGCTCTCGGTGTGTTGCACCAATTCGGGAATAAATGGTCTCACTTTCATCCCACAGGCCCCCTTCTGCTCGGATTTGAGTTGTGGTTCTTCGGAAGATTACTGCTCCAAAACCAGATACATGAATCCACTGCAGCGGGTCGAGAAGCTCACCAAAGGTCTTCCCTCCTCCGGCTGCCCCCCCGTAAATGGTTATGTCTGCATCAGAGTTCAGGAACGCTTCCTGTGGCCCAGATTGAGGTCTGAGATCAAGGTTGTCCCAGAGGTTTTGCTGGGCAAAATCCTGATCAAGATCACACAAGAAACTACTCGCTTGTAATTTCAGCGAGTCGCTGCTTGAGCTGTTCTCTGCATTCAGGACACATCACCCCCATAACCACTGATTTAAACTCAATAAATTGCGGGTTCTCTACAATGTTAACAGTCACACCTTCACCCTGCAGTTCCCCTGTCATCTTCGCCAGCAGTTCCAGAATGCTCCGAACTTCACGGATAGCAACACATGCCCCTCTGAGATCTTTCTTTGACTCAGCGTCTTTCAGAATACGGTTCGCAGTCCCCTGCAGTTCCTGCACCTGTTCCAGCAGCGAGCAGGCTTCTGAGACCTGTTTCGCTTCATGAGCTTTTGCGACCTGTGCTGAGATGTGCCCTTTCTGAACGTGCCGGGATATCGCGGATCTGGAAATTTTATATTCAGCTTCAAGTTCCCGGTATGTTTTACTGCCGGCAAGCAGGGCTTTGTCTATCTCAAGCCTGTCCGGGTGAGAGCACACAATGCACTTGTTTTCATTACCCATCAGCGATGCACCTCATCTTCTTCTTTGTTCTGCAGATCTTCCCACCCTTCTTTCTCAGCAAGAGCAGTCAGAGCCCTGTTGATAACGGCGTTGAGATCCTTGGTCTTCAGTCTAAACTTTGCAAGCCATACGCGGCTGTGTTCTTCTTCTGATACGGGTATGTTTTTCATTTGTGGTTCAATGTTTCAAGTGCTGCTGTCAGTTTCTCTGTGAACTCATCAAAAAATGAACACGAATAATGGAAGGTCCAGACCGGCGTTGTGATATTTTCCCAGCCAGATATTGTTGAATAGAATGCCCTGCCTTCATATTCCAGACAGACGGGGGCGACCGCTGCGAATACCTCTTCAAAATCCCGATTGATTTTAATTGAGACATATGCCATGTCAAAGCCGTGACCTGTGCAGCAATATATGGTTTGCAGGCCGGGGACTGCATTGATACGGTCGAGATACGGAATGAACGCAGTGTCGATGTCTTTTGGGTATCTGTCCCCGCGTGTGGCAGCGGCCAGCTCTTCATGAGAGGTCATTCTTCTGCGTCCTCCAGAAGGCAATCAGGATTTAGTTTGCTCCAAAATACTTTCCCATCTTGCAAAATCTGGCATGTGCCATATCTACAATTATGACAGGGGCACGACTCGCAGGACGTAACTAAAATCACATCATCCTTAATTCGAATCTGTTTTCTCATTCAACAACCTCGGTATATCCTAACCTGATCGCGTGTTCGTCAAGCAGCCGCTGCTCTTCTTCCTGGGTTGCAGCGGGTTCGACTGTCAGGAACCTGGCACGTGGCCTGCCAGTACAGCCTCCGGAGTTTTTGTATTCTTCGCGGTCCTGATAGGCAGTGATCCAGACTCCATTGAAACCCTCCTGCACTCCGATACGACGGCCGGCGGTTGTTATCCATTGTTTTCCTTTTGTCATTCTTCAATCTCCAGATGTTATTTCCATTTCTGACTGTGGCAGCGGCACATTCTCGGGACGTATCTCTCAGCATGGTCTTTGTTTTTGCCTTTTGTCTGAGGGTTCTGGAGCTTCTCCAGCTCTTTTATTAACTCATCTGAAGCCACCTCAGATTTTTCTGATAATCCCTGTTGTGAATCATCAATACATCTGAATCCTACTCTCTGAAAATTAGCGTTGTTCTCACCAAAAGGACAATTAGGGGATTGAACACAACCAGAAGGCATCTTCATTTTAACCTGACACGTCACCCCTTTGTCTTTACAAGTTGTGCACTCCCATGTGAACTCGCCAGAATCATAGCTCATTCTTCAGACACCTCAAAGTATTTTGCATATATGCTCTTAGGGCCTACTGGGTAGATCCTGGCAAAGGGGCATTCTCCTTCAATGCACCCCTTACACCCATTATGGCAGGGGGTTTCAGGGAGAGGGCTCCTTTCATAGAACTCACACGGGGTGATGAGCTCCGGCGGTCCGATATACTTGTATTTCTTCATTTCGCAGCAGCCTCCCGTTTCTCCTTCGCTGCCATCTCAAGCAGCGAATTGTATATATGATCATAGTATTTTTCCGGCAGATCCACAACCAGATCCGGTTCAGGCCCGTCCCCCATAATCACAATGTTGCTCATCTCTTCCTCGGTGCCTCTGAAAAAGGCGAGTTTGAATTTTTGTTCTGTCATGCTTCAGTCCTCGTAATAGTCACAAGTGTCTTTGTAGTTTTCTTCCATAGCATAGCGATCTGTGCAGCGGTTCCGAGGTTTACCCTTGTTGAAAAACCCTTGGGGACAAGGGCAGGTGAGTTTTCGTTTGTGTTTCTCAGCATCATAATGTCTGCAATGCTCTATCTCAGTGTTCATAGTTTCCCCTCTTTTACTGCTTTCTGAGCCAGAATCAGCCCGGCACACAGGCCAGAAGTGAATGCTATTTTTGCACGTTCTTGCTCTTCTTTGTCAGGAAGAGTTTTACAGACTTCTTCAGAATATGAATCAGCAGCATTCTTCACTATAGTCCTTATCTCTGGATATTCTTCTGATATCAGGTCATTTATCGGGTCTTTGTAAGTTTTTTCTTTCATGCTTCCATACCTCCTGTCAGCTGCAGCTGGACGCCACCTAACATGTATTCACCATTCTGAAGAGTCGCTGCATAGGACTCTTCACCTTCGTAACTGTCAATCACCTTCTTCTCCTCCTCATTCATTTCTGCATACCTCTTCCGGCCGTATGTTGGCGGCAGCCATTTCTTGCGCTGGCATCCAAACAGGTTAAACTTCTTCAGCAGTTCGGCATCGGTGAACGTGATGTGCACAGTGCCTTTTTTGTAAGCCGTCAGCGTGAAGTATTCAAACCGGATATCTTTGGTCCGTCCCTGTTCTCGTGCCTCGTCAAGGACCTGCATAACGTCTCTGTGTTCAACTTTCTCCCATGCGAGATATCGCAGAGTCTTGTCAATGTCGGCAATCTTCTCACGGGCTTTGTAGTCATAGAACGTCATGTCCTTCACAAGGTATCCATACAGCTGCATCGGCAAGATTACCTTCTTGTTGATTATCCAGCACTTGTTGCTATACCAGCCATCGAAATAGTGCCGGTTCCTCGAGGTCTCGTCATACCAGGAATGTTTGTCCGTGAGTTCATCGAAAAGACTGATTATGGTTGCCTCTGTCGCTGCAATCAGGCCGTTGGATAGTTCCAACCGTATAGCGTTGATATTGAAATCTGAAAAGTCGTAGTCCGCCAGCCGGTCAACGTCAGCCCTGCATTTGTCTAACAGATTGGAGGTGAACTTCTCTGTGAAATGAGGGTTCAGGAAAAGCCGGTGCCAGTATTTTTTTCTCATTCTCCTGAGGAACTCGTTCTCGTTTGCATCATCGGTGCAGCGGTAATCGTTGAAAGACAGTTTTAGAATAGCATCGCTGCCGGGCTCTCTTGAGATGTAAGGTTTCATTGCCTTGTAATCCCGGATGAGCTGGATGCCGGCTGAGGTTTCATAGTTGAACTGATCCACAGCAGAGCTGATGTAATCGTTCTCTGATAGGGCCGTTGCCTCAGGATTGTATTCCTTCTCAGGCATTGCCTTGTCGAGGGCGTCAAGGATTACGCTTTCCTCATCAGCCTGAGGTATTATCACTTTGACTAAGGCGATTTCAACATTAGTCTTTCTTTCAGCGGTTCGAAACTCATCTGGCAGGTAGGTGATTTCAGCATTGTAATCAGACAGCAATGTTTTCAAATAACTCTGGCCGTATGTTCTTGATCCCTTTTTAAGTGTAACAGCGTTGAGAAGGCACACGATTGCCCCGCCTCGCTGCATAAGGTCCAGAGCTTTCAGGAGATGCTTGTCGCCGTCGGCAAACGGTGGGTTCATGACAATCAGTGAATATCGTTTGAAAGTCGAGAACGTCAGGAAATCATCGTGAACTACTCTATACCCTTTGCCTTTCAACACATGCTGTAAGTCCGGATTAATCTCGATGCAGTCGATGTCGGCCAGATACGATTCCTGAGCATAGAGGCTCCGGGTGTGAGAGATTTTCATCCGCCTGCTGAGTTCGTCAGTCAGATCTCCCTTTCCGGCAGACGGCTCCAGAATAGAATCGACATACATGAAGTCGATTCCGGCCAGCATCTTGTCGATAAGAGCTGAAGGGGTGGGATAGAACCCCCTGAGTGAGGAGGTCATGAAGTTGCCTCCAGGACGACTGGATCAGCCCATTTATACAAATCACAGTGAAACTCTTTGTTTGCTCGATGCAGCGTGATTATCTGGCCGTTGTCTTCCAGATGCTGAATGTACTGCCCGACCTGTCGAGAGGTTTGGTTTGTTGCTTTGGCAATATCTCTGGCTGAAACTGTAGATTCAGCCGATTGCAGATATTCGATAATTTTTTTGGCAATCTGAGGTTTCATGCTTTGATCACCTCAATTGAGCAAACACCTGTATCTAACTGCTCATTTGTCCTTAGTCTATGCTTTTGAAGGTCTATGTAATCCGGATTTATTTCAATCAAAATACTGGATCGGTTTTGCTCCCGGGCGATATCCGCAACAGTGCCGGAACCTCCGAACGGGTCAAGCACTGTGCATGGAATTGGTATATTTCCTTCATGACTACAGCTGGGTTTCCATCCTAATGTTGTCCTTTTGTAATCTTTGAATGATGATCCTGGAGGAGCTTTCTGTCCTTTCTGCAGGTCTGCAGAGTGATCATGCCATCCATGACCGATTGTGCCGCCTTCAGCTTTCACAATTCTTTCCCAAGCGGCGCCGCAGTGCGGGCAGCATCCATATTCAGAAGTGCCTGCAAGGATACACCGTCTTGCAAGTTCATCTGAGAATGTTGCAAAATGAGCATCTGATCGGGATTGTGTTGCAATAGTCCAGACAGTCCGTAAATTTTTTCCCGTTGGTAAATCAACTGTCTTTGAAATTGCTTTACAAAAAGATGAATTTGCACGAATCTTAGATTTAGGATCTGCTGTTTTTGGGGGTGTTCCTGATCCTTTTGAATGTGCATTTCCAGTCTGTTCTTGCCTGACTACCTCTGCGTCATAAAAATATTGAGGATTTTTTGAAAACAAAAATACCTGTTCATGTGCTTTTGTTGGCCGGTCTGTGACAGATTCAGGCATTGCATTTGGTTTGTGCCAGATGATTTCTGATCTTAAAATCCATCCATCCTGCTGCAGAGCAATAGCGACTCTGGCAGGAATAAGCATAAGATTTTTTCCAGGAAGGCCATATCTAAAAAATCTGTTTGGTATAACGTCCTCTTTATCTCTTCTGAAAGATCCCTTTCTAAGTCTTGGCAAATTTACTGCGGCGCCGCCATTTTGAGAATACATTAAATCAGTATCTCCCCTTCCTACAGGGTTTGAAGTAGAGTATTTATCCCCTAAATTAAGCCAGAGCGTGCCATCATCTCTGAGAACTCTTTTAACTTCTTGGAATACTTCTACCATTTTCTGAAGGTATTCATTTACATTTGATTCAAGTCCTAACTGTCCGTCTATTCCATAATCTCTGACTGCCCAATAAGGAGGAGATGTTACAACGGTATGAACTGAATTGTCCGGCAGCTTTCGAAGACCTTCGAGGACATCAGCGTTTATAAGTAGGTGTTTCATGCCTCAGCCCCCTCTTCCATTCTGGCAAGTTCCTGCCGCTGCTCATTAGGCTGATTGTAGTATGTATGCCCTCCTCTCGGCCGGTGCCAGCCTTTGGCAGCCATAACTCTGCCGAGTGCAACCCCGTTCTTCCAGGGAGTTCTGACCTTACAGACAGTCTGATATTCAGGGATATCTTTTAATTTATCAATCAAGCCAGTGTAAGATATCCAGAACGTGGTTTCAAGTTCCGGTAAGACTTTTTCAACAGCTATAAGCAACAAGCCGGTATCTAGATGAATATTCAGGCCGGGATAATCGTCAGGATTAATTGCGTTCAGTGCCGGTGCAACCTCTTCCAGCAGCGGGCGGCACTTATCACAGAAGACATACTCTGAGTCTCTGTCAAGAGCTTTCTGACACACCAGACAAGTGGTATGCCAGCGCTGATTGTATTTGTAGAATTTATTAATAAAATCAAATTCGGCGGGTTTGTGTAGTAGTTTCATGGAATTTCCTCCTTTTTGCAGGGCTTGAGAGGCGCTTTGCTTCTCTGCCCTGCAGCGACCTGACAGGCCCAGGCATAAGGTGTCATCCAGTTGGACTGAGTCAGGTAGTCAAAAACGTAAACAGATAGCTGGGATGCTGATACTGCAGCGTTTGCAGTCGGGACAGAACAGTCCTCATCATTGACGAGAAACCCCGCTGCAAGGGCTTTCTTCTCGTCTTCAGGCGAGTAACGGTGATGAGGGTAAAGGTGGATGCACCCCTGCCCCCCCAGCAGCTGGTGAGTGTGCATCAAGTCGCTGAAGTGCTCGTCTCCGTTGATATGAAAGATAAGCTCATTCGGATTGCTACCGGCAACGAGGACGCCGTCTTTCATTCAGTTTCCCCCTCTGGCGCTGCATTGACATTTTCCCAGACCTTCAGCATTCCTAAAAACTGTTCTGCCGGCAGAGTCACCAGCCAGGGGGTTCTGTTTCGGCGGTGTGCTACTATTGGAATCCGATCCATCTCGGCGTCGCGAATACTCTGCTGCATGGCAGCGATGACATTGAGAGCTTCGACCCTCTTGACTTCGCAGTGCACTCCGGGTAAACCAACGACGTCTTCACCTTCGAGGCCGTTATACTGCTGCCCTCTTCTGCACCCGTCAAAACCATGCTCCCGGCAGAACTTTGCCCATTCGAGCTCGCCAGTCTTGCCCTTTCGCTTGCTGTTGATCATGCAGCGAACCCCCAGAGTTGAGTCTGTTTACTTTTATCGCTGTGATATTCCGGAGGGATGTAAACCCCTGTCTCAAAAATCTCTGTGATTTCTTCAGAGGTCAGTTCACGCAGCCCTTTTGCTCTACGGCGGCGCTGGATGGTTTCGATGTTAGTTACGACTGACATCATCAGGCACCGGCCCCCTCTGCAAAAAATGAAGATTTGTCCAAAACATCCCACTCGTCCATCTCCGTCCCTGTCAGCGTGGGGGTGTGAAGATCCTTTTTGAGCCAGACACAAGTCACAATAGACTTGAGATTGAACTCTCCCGGATAGAATCGCTGCATCAACACAGCTACCAGAGCCGGGGCAGATCTCATCTTCCCGTATTGATGATGAGTTGCAAAAACAGAACGGGGGAACTCGTTGAACGGCCTTGCAATAACACCGGTTACGACATAAACTGGATAATCTTCCCAGGAGGATCCGTCAGGTTTCATCAGCTGGATTTTATCGCCTGGTTGAAGGGTCTCAGTCAGCTTAGTTCCAAGACGAAAAGTTGTTACTACTGGCCCTGTAAAATTAGGATCTTCAAACTTCATCATCTTCATTTACAGACCCCCTGTAAAGTGAAATTTAAGGGATGATTTTCCTGAGAAAATAGAGCTGTTTTTACTAAGTGTCCCTTTGGGACACTTGGGGCATCTTATTGTAAAAGTATGTACATGAAAGAAGTACAATAGAAAGTTATGCAAACGTGCGACCCATGACCCATTAACTGCCCCAAAACATAGGTTGGGGCACATAGGGACATATAAAACCGTATGTTTACTAACTTCTATCTTTTTGATATGGTTTTTAATTTCCTGTGCCCTATGTGCCTCAAGATTATTTTTGAGGTTGTCAGTTTCAACATTTTTTGTTTCATGCTTCATCTGGAATCCCCATCCTTTCACTTACATTTTTTAGCTGTTCCTGAAGCTCCTGCTCCTTCTCATCAGAGGTCTTCCACCTCACCCCACGCCACATTCTGATACCTCCGTATTTGGTCTCCTGGATGTATTGTGCGGTCCTGATAATCTGTGCAAATTTGCGGGTCGTTGCCGGAGTTTCCCCCAGCCCCTCACACCATTTTTCATATGCCTCATAGAGCTCCTTTCTTGAGAGAGAAAGCTCCGGACACTCCTTAGTTTCATCGTCCAGAAAAGACCGGACTGTGTCGCTTTCAGTCCTGTAGCTCGCCGTTGCAACCTGCACTGCATCAGGGATATCCAAAGAGCCCCGGGCACGATACCGGCAGAACCCTTCCAGACACCAGTTCAGGATGCCTGAATCCTCCTGCAGCAGCACGTCCCCATAATTGGCAACCCTGTGCTCTGCAGGGATTATGATAGTAAACGGCCAGAGCTGTATTCTTCTCCAGATACCGTCATCCACACCTGTAATGCGGGGTTTGTGGTTCGTTGCCATGAAGATTTTAGCTTCAGGTTTGAAGGAAAACTCATTCTCGTAGAGCCTTCTGACTGTGACCTCATCGTCGCCTGTCAGCTGCTTAATCACAGACTCTGCCAGCCGGGCACCCTCATAAGGTTCCGAGGCTGTGACCAGTCTTGCTCCGACCATTCTGGCGATATCAGAACGGGGAGCCTCGCCTCTCTTCACCATGAGGGACTCCGCTGCAATGTTGATTGCATACTCTCCAAAAATGCGGGACAAAACCTTCATTGTCTCACTTTTTCCGTTCTTGCCGGTTCCATACAAAAAGAAGATCTGTTGCTCGGGATTGTCACCTAAGAGAGAGTACCCGCAGATCTCCTGAAACCCATCTATGAGTTCCCGGTCGCCGTCGAAAATAGTCTCCAGATGCTTCTCCCACAGAGGGCATTTTGCACCCGGAACGTAGTCAACATCCATGCACTTTGTCATGAGATCAGTCTTATCAGGAGCTCTTGCCTGTAGCGTAGATAAGTCCAGAGTGCAGTTTTTCAGGTTAATTAAAAACGGGTGACTGTCGAATTCGCTCGGCACTAAAGCGACATATGGCGTTGCACCTTTAATCATTGCTTCACGCTTTGACAGAGACTGAGTTGTCAGCCCCCATGCCGTTGTCCTGCGGAATTGCTCATCACTTACAGCCGATGCCTCGACCATAATCGACCGGGCTGTCATGGTCGCAATGCTCAAAATCTCATTGAGCTCGTCCCGCCTCCACCTGAGACCGTCCCAGATATACCAGGACTTAAAAGTGACACAAAAACGAAGCACATCCCCATACTGGTGAACAAGTCTGTCGGAGTTTCCGGCGTCCGTTAAGGCAAAGCCCTCCCCCACACAGGATTTAAGAGGCAGCGTTTCTGTAGATGTCTGCCATGACTCTATATCTTCTACTGAGACAGAGGAGACAAGGTCAGGAGCATCAGAAGTGCATATAGTACATGTGCCTTTTGTTGGATCAGACTCGTCATTATCATCAGCAGAGGGCTTCTGATTAGACATTTCGTCAACTGGAATGTCTGGCTGAACCTGTGTTTTCTGAGCAGTCTTGTTCTGCAGAGCCTGTTGTTTCTCAGCTTCAATGTCGGCCAGCTGCGGGCCGTAACCATACTTTTTTAGGGCGTCAAAGATGGCAGGCCAGTGCCCATGCAGACAGCCTTTTCCGGCCTCGCTGCAATCAATGATGCCTTCAGCAACAGCAAGAGCCTCAAGAGGACCTCCTCCCGTCTGATGACGACGGCAATACCATTTGTTGCCCATTGGGTCAACAATGTAATTGGACCCGGTCTCGCTGCCGTGTATCGGATGCTCTCCTTCAATCTGGTTATCTCTGGGTTTCGGATTAATAGGCATCAGGAAATGAGTTACTGTAAGACCGAGCCTGTCAACAAGGCTGCCGCCAGTTCCTCTGATATGATCAGGGATCCTTTGAGAGAGCTGTTCCCGGGCCTCTTCTTTTTTGTCAGTTGAGGTCTTGACCTTTGAAAAAATACCTTCACGGACTTCAGCATATGTGAGGGTTTTTAGTCCGAACTCATTCGCAATCATGTAAGGTTTCCCGGACGGGTGAATGGATGACGGACCTACACAGTAAGCCTTGCAGCCACTGGGCCGGATATCTCCCAGCTCTTCTCCAGTCTCTGGGTGGTACAGGATTATCTTTTTTGAATCCGGAAACCCGCTGCAGCGGAAATAAAAGTGCCCTCTGAATCCTTCTCCACCGGTTCTGACAAATAAAGTATCCATCAGGATATCCAGTGCCCCGATTTCTGACAATACCATGGCCTTGTCAGCGTCCAGGATACATACCCCTCCGGTTGGCATTACACCATAATTACCACCGGCTTTCAGGTGTTCAATCAGTTCAAGAGCGTTGGCAGGATAGTTATGATCCTTCTGCCAGCCTGGCTCAATAGCGGCTTTGTCTCCTGCTTTTACCTTAATAAAAATACAGTCCCGTAATTGTTCCGGGATTTCTATTGCCATTTAAATCACCCCTTGGGACTTGAGCAAAACGATATCGCTGTCACTCAGGTCTAAATATAAAATCATACGAATCCTTGCTGTCAGAGCCGAGGCTTCGACATGCTGACCAATATCAATCGCAGTCCGGCGCTGTTGTATTAGTTCATCCAGCTTGGATTTTGTTGCATCTGGCAACTCTTTACAAGCTGGAACTATTTCTTCAAGCAGCGCCACACTCAGTTTTTTGAGGGCGACTCCTGCAATTTCAGATGATTAAACGCACACCAACAGGTGCTTGTTTTAAAACTCACAAGGGCTTCGGTTGCTTTGATTTCCAGAATTTTCCCGGCCTCTTTATAGAGCGGGGAATTGGAATCAATTATCTGGACATACTGATTGTGTTTAAAGCAGTGAATCCGGCCTTCTTTTTTCAGGCCATACCAGGCCCCGTTGACAGACTGGTCTGAACGGTCAGAATCAAGGTATGCTTCCCGATATCCTGCAAGGGCAGATTTAACGTCCGGATACTTAGTCAGCAGTGCTTTCTCAGTATCAGTCCACTTACGCAGCGTCTTACCTGTAGAGTCCGTCCATTCTTTTTGCTCAACTACAGGGGCGGGCGGCTCAGTATCAGGAGCAGGTTTTAGTTCTGGTTCCCGCAACCCTGCTGCCACACAGTGCTGGTGAAAGCATGACGAGCACAACTCTTTACCTGAGATTACATACGACTCCTCTGCCTGCTTTTCAGTGATTGCAGACCCACAGGAATCACAGACAAAACCTGCCACGAGGGCTGACTCCTTAGGAGTTGCAGCCTGACACTCTTCCTGTCTGACCTGCTGAACAGCTTCTGCAAGCTCTGCATAGCCTTCTGGATCGTCATCATCTTCCTGTTCGGTTTCACATTCCTCACCAAATAGTTTGCAGAGATTTTCAACTCCGGAACTCTGTTGCTGCAGTTCTTCAGGATGTTCCGGATCTGAATATACAGAAGGGGCAGATATAATTTCAGAAAGAGTCTTTGGGATGATTCCTGCTCCTACAGTCTCATGAAGCACCTGGCTGTAAAGTTTCAGAGCAGTGTCGCCATTGACAGCTGCCTCTTTTGAAAGGAGTGGTGTGGAGGAAGTATCTTCCAGTACCTGAAAAACAACAGTATAACTCATGTTGATCCCCCTTTATGGAATGCTGCAAGACACTTTTGACAGAGCACTTTGCCGGCAAACATCTTTGCCATGCTTGCGACGTTGGCAGGAACCTCCGCCCCACAGTCTGCACAGAACAGGCCGCTGCCTACGTTTGCAGTGACTGGCTCGGCTGGTTTTTCAGGAGCAGCAGGAGTTGTATCTACAGGGGGAGCAGCGGCCTGAGGTTTCTTATCAGGGACGATATCCCCGCGTCTTTTCGCTTTCTCCCGTTCCACTTCTGCTTTTTGCTCTGCAGTGCGTTTGTCCATACAATCCTTACACATATACCTGCCCGGCCCCAGGATGTACTTTGATGTTTCAAGAGCGGTTTTTGAGATCAATTCCCCGCAACCTTCACATTTGCGATTTGACATCTCTGGGCGGTTCTCTGATTTAGGGGAGGTCTTTTCTTCCTTAGGAGATTTAGCAGGGGCCGGTTCTGCTACAGGTGCTGCTTCTGGGGCCTTAGTTTTCTCTGCGGTCTTTGTTGGCGTAGCAGGAACGGTCTGCTTTGGTTTGGGTTTTTCAGGCTTAGCAGGTTTGACCTCGGCAGTGAATCCCTCTGGGGTCTCTGCCTTCTTCTTGTCTTCCCACCACTTGCCGAAACAGTTCCGACACATAGGTTTGCCGCCAGTTTCAGCCTGAATCTTTTCCTGAAGGTTAGCCTCAACAAGCCTCCCGCAGACAGAACATGCGTTCGGGTCGTTGATGGTCTGAGATTCCGGCATCTTAACATCGTCAATCTCTTCCTGAGAATACATCCCGGTGACGCTGAATGCAAGTCTCAGGGCCTGTGCCTCTGCAACCTTCTGAATCATTGTCCTGGGTTTTGATTTCCACAATGCCTTTCCTGTATTATATTCCGATCCATAGACTTCCCTGTAAAAGGGTTTGCTCATGTCCTTGCGGAATACTCTTGCCCATCCGACAAGTTCATCATCTTCTTTGCGAACTCCGGATTCCATGCCATCAAAGTGACCTGACCTGTGAGCAATTACAAGCAAACCGTCTCTGCCACAGAATATCTGTGCAGGACTATTGGGATACTTCACTGCCCAGATCTGCCTTGACAGCGGATCAAGGCCGTATCTTGTTGCAAGATGTATCAGAAGCTGGAACTCGTTGTCAGTGCAGTCTTTTGCACAGATATTCTTGATGAGCTGAATTTTCTCAGCACTTAGATCCTGTAATGCAACGCCGTTATCTTGAGTTGCAGGAACATCTGTCATCTCAAACACCCCCTGCGAGTCTCACGGCTCTGTGATAAAGAATGGTTTTGAGAGGGAGCTCTGTAGGAGTCCTGACTCCATACATACTCATGTCCTCTTTGAGGTGAGCCTGTCGCTGCCTGATGTGTATCAGCTGCTGTGTGTCGGGACTCATGCCACCACCTTCTTACCTGAAAGAACGCCAGTCTTTGTCTTGTTGATTACAAACTCAATCTTCGGGTTGCCCTGTGGAGTTCTGGTGACACATTTGTCATCAACGCCTTTTCCTCCGACGAGCTTGTCTGCTTCAGTGACTTTGATTTTGACCTCTGCAAGTTGGTTAAAGTATTCCTCTCCGTAAATCTCACGGAACTTTTCAGGAATTACTGCCCGGACGGTTTTCTGAACCAGCTTGTAAGTGCCGGCCGTTGTGACTTTACTTTCATGACCCAGATTACGGGCTCTCTCAAGACATGCAACCTGCAGGTCGCGAAGGCTGTCAATCCTATTGTTTAGGTCTTTAACAGACTCAGCATACTCAGCCTCGCATTCTTTGAGGGTCTGCTGTGCAGCGAGATACTTTTCAGAGCTTTCCATCTCACCTCTTTTCATCTTGTTCTCGTCAACAAGGATTAATTCCCTTTCACGAGCCATCCATGCGGTTTCCAGGAGAAGAGTCTCATCAGTGTCTTCTGCCAGCTGCTTTGCAGGTACTTCAACAGGCTGCTGCTGGGTTACTGGCATCATCTCAGCTTCAGACATTGTCACTCACCCCCTTCTGTGCCGCTTTTTGCATCACATTATGGGCCTGTTGTCCGACAGAGGTGTGTAAGGTAGTCTCCGGGCTCTCAGCAGGGAACCAGACTCTGCGTTGCCCTGGCCGAGTGACATCCCACGCAGGAGACTCTATTTCCTCTTCACGATCAACGCCGCCAATGGCAAGGACCTTGAACGGAGAACCGGGTTCGGGGTTTTCAAGAAGGACCAGAGCGATGTCATCAAAAGCTCCGAGCACCCTGCCAATAGAAATAATGCCGGTTGCCTTTTCTTTAAGCAGCGACACCGCTTCGCACTGTTGCGGGGTTGCAGGGGGGAGTCTGGCTTCAATACCTCTGATAATTTCGCTGAATCTGAAATGAGGCAGACCTGTTGCGATTGCTCTCTCAATGTAAACCTTTGCCGAGTCTGCATCCTGGCTGTGTGCGACACGGTCAAGAGCAAGAAGCATATCCTTCTGTGCTAACTCATCAGCGTTGTAAACTGACGGTATGGCTGATGCTCCTAGTATTTCGGATTCCGACATCAGTTTTCACCCTCTTTAACGATACAGACCTTTGCAGCACTCAGGCGGTTTGCATAATCTTCGTCAGTCGATTCCAGTAACATATCACCTGCAACGGCATCGCAGACATTTTTCACAAGCCCCTTGAGATCTTTTCCATAGATTCTCCAGGACTCGCAGGGCTTTCCCTCAAAATCAGGCAGAGCGATATCCACAGCAAAGTCTGACATCAGTTTTCACCTGCCTTTACAAGCTCCATCAGACTATTGAGCTTTCCAATACCTGAATCACAAGTCATGCAACAGAAATCCGGATATTTAAAAATACATCCATCACATCCGACCTCAGCCCCCTGCTGGCAGTTAAATTCCAGAGCCCTGACAAACTCGTCAATGAGCTCAGGATTCTTTTGATAAACTGCCCGCAGGTTTATGAGATGCTCAGCGGATTTTTCTTTGATACCAAGAGTCTTTTCAGAGTTCATCGGCAACACCTCCGTCAGCCCCGACGCTGGGGATTGAGGTCAAAAACTTCTGCTCCTGATACTCTTTGAACCCCTTGCAGACGTCTATCTCATTTATACCAATTCGGCTCGGTGCAAGGTTATCCAGGTATTCAAGGAAATGCTCGGCCTCATTACCAATCGGGGCGATGAATACTTCTATTGAATCTGTGAGGTCTCCCTCATCATCTACTACAAATACGCCGCACTCTTCTGCAAACTCTGGTTTCCTGTAAACTACAGGGTCGCCGTTCTTGGGGACCCAGTCTTCTGGAACCTCTTCAGGTTCGCGGGCTGCCATGTGGGGATCGAAGGACTGAATAGTGACTTTAGGTTCATCACTCTCAGCCGAAATGAACTCAGCCAGTGTCCGGTTCACAGGAACTTTGAAAGAGACGACACCTTTTACAGCGGTGTGCTGACAGCTGATCAGATGATCCATTGAATCAGAGCCTGTCATCTTCCGGAACACCTTTCTCATTGTTCGTTCAAGCTCATCCACACAATCGGTAAAAGAGTATTCATCAACCAGAATATCCAGCTGCTTCTGCTCGCCTCTCCAGAATGTGTCCCCGTCTTCGTCGAGTTTTTTTGTGAAGGTGCAGGGATAGATCATTTTACCCATTACTCATCCCCTCCGACACGGCTGTTAAGGGAGAATGTAACACGATACTGGTTGCTCTGCACCATCTGAATCTTTACAGTCTGGAGTCTGCCGCCATACTTGGCAGCCAGCGCTTTCATGACGCCGGATAAAAGGTGTACCGGATACTCTCCGACAAGGGTTTCAGGTTCCTGAGACTCCATACCTCTGAGTGCATCCTCGTTCTGTGGGCGGTTCCGCATCGTCCG
Organism: Methanomicrobium sp.; assembly: GCF_055145805.1. Taxonomy (NCBI): domain Archaea; kingdom Methanobacteriati; phylum Methanobacteriota; class Methanomicrobia; order Methanomicrobiales; family Methanomicrobiaceae; genus Methanomicrobium; species Methanomicrobium sp. Next base: position 56,355 of record NZ_JBSREC010000037.1, read on the forward strand.
GCTCATTAATGTGCCTGAACGTGCAATACTTCTGTTGTCCGTTCCCCGTTCCTTTGATTTGGTCGTCGTTGAAACAGAGGGGCGGACTTCTATTATTTCACACATAGTCATAACCTCATAAAAAATTCTTATTCGCTTCCTGTGCATCAGCTTCATCGGCTGCCTGTCTGGATTCCTCTTCTGCTGCTGCGTTGGACTGTTCAATCTCCATCGCTTCAGCGTAAGCAGCAGCTTCTGCCTCAGCTTCCATCGCTGCCATTTCAGCAGCGTAATCATTATTCATTTCTCATTCACTCCTTCTCGGCGCTTCCGGAGCTCTGCAAAGGTCAGCGACCCCTGCAATCCATCTGTAAAAAGACATTGTGTTTTTCAGGAGACGGATTTCTTTCTGAGCGTCCTTTAGCATCTGCTTCTGCTCAAGCTGCGCTTTCTTCAGGGTGTTGATTGTCATACACGCCAGTGTAATCGAACCGGCTTCGTCAGAATAGAACTCGCAGACATCTACTGAAGAGGCCGCTGCATCCGTCAGGGTCTCGACATCTTCAAGAGTCAGATCCCATAGGGGTTTTGTGGCGCCGCCGAGTTTCGGTGCGAGGATAGCATACTGGCCGGTCTTGCGGATCGCAGGTAACACATCTTCAAAGACCCAGTCGGCGAACTTCTCAGCCGCCGGTAGTTTGCTCCTCATGATGAGGCGGTAAAGGTCGGGTTCAGAAATGTAATTCACACGCTGAATACCACCCGCTGAAGGGGTGTCCAAAACGGTCACCCCTTTGCAGTGAGTTCGTATCGCTTTCTCAGGCCCTTTGTAGCCCAGTGCACCCGCAACATCAGTTGCAACAAAATAGTGCTGACCATCTATGGTCGCAGTCCTTACAGTTCCAAAGATAGCAGAGGTGAACATCTGGTATCGGGCATCAGTACCCGAAACAATGAAGTTCTCATACGTCGATACTTCTTTGCTTATTTCGTTCCGGGCTTTTGCGACCTGCACGGGACGGGTTTTCTTTTTTTGTGTCATGATTTCTACTCCTTATCTATAGATTTGAGTGCATCAGATACGATTCTTCGAATCATTCCCGAACGAGATCTCCCCTCATTGGTGGCTAAAATATCAATGGAAGCCACTTCTTTAGGAGATAGTCGCACCCCTACGATACTCATTTTTACTTTTGTTGCTTTGGCTTGTGTTGCCATATGGTATCATAAGTTGCTATAATATATAATGGTTGCCGATTGTTGTCGCGAGTTGTCAAAAGATATATTATGTTGTCTTTAGATGTTATACATTATAATGGGGAGAGATGGTGAGATCCAATTAAGTGTTAGACTGCCCACTAAATTCAGAGATGAATGTAAAGTATATTCAGATGGAGCAGGTCAAACATTAGCGGAATGGATAAGGAGAGCAATGCGGGAAAAACTGGAACGCGATAGTGGCACTGTAAATAATGCAATAATACCTGATGAAGTTTTAAGAGAATTGATTCGTGAAGAAATCCAGAGAGAAAAGGAGAAACTAATAAAAGAACACAAGAAAAAAGAAATTTAATTAAAAAGAATGTGTCACATGGACATATGAAGACGAACCTGTGTGGCTGCTCCCTTCTTCTAGAAGCTCTTTATATGGGCCATATAAAATCACCTCAACCCATCCATCTTCAGATCCGGATTGATAAAAATCTTTGAAATCAAGATCCAGAATACACTGTGCAAACTCTGTTCCTTCAGGTACATTAATTCTAGTACTTCCATGACCAGTTCTGGATGAAGTTTTACCATCAAAAGAGACTGTGGCATCCCAGACATGGCTTGCTGATACTTCAAAATAAGTTCCGGGAAGAGCCCCTTCATAATTTGCAAGGGCTTCTGCTTCGGCCGCTGCTTCGGATTCAGCTATTGTTTCAGAATATTGCTGTTCTGCAAAAGCTGTATCTTTTTCATCTATTCTTGAAATGTCAACATGCTTGTAAACTCCAGTAGCATATTCATGAACCTTATCAAAAGAGAAATCCCTTGCATATTCGGATACCTCAAAATGCCCTGGCACGGATTCCCCTGCATCCTGAATTGCCCACCTTACAGTGTATGTGTCATTGTTGACTGCAATAATAACTAAATACCAACTCTCATCTTTGGCAACAACATCGCCTGCGACATATAGGGGCACAATATCTTCTTGTTCCGGAACAATTGTCGCCTGTTCCTGAACTTCAGCAAGAGGGGGTTCCTGAACCCCTGCCCCCATATCCTCCACTGATGCACCTGAACTCGAGCATCCACAAGTGAAAATCAATCCTAAAATTATCAATACTACAATTGCAGTTAATCCAGTTTGTTTCATATTTCCCCTCATAATTAATGAAAATTAATTTTTTAGCTAAATATAAGTTGTGCTTCAATAAAAAAATAAAAAAATCACAAAGAGGAATTGATCAATATAAATTGATCAACTCATTAATTGATTTTAAAAATTCAGGTTCTGCTAAAAGTTTGCTGATCCTGATTGTAATCCCATGATCAATACTGTGTGACGCCCCCGTTTTCCCCCCACGTGCCGGGGTCGTACTGCCTAAGGCTCGTCCGGCTGAAGCAACTTGTCTGCGTAGTCGTGCATCGTTGGGGTGTAAGCATCGTTTAAAGTGATGTTTGAAAGGCACTACGCTTTACCTCAAAGATGTGTTCGGTAAATCTGAGCATAAAGTGTTGGTGTGCAGTGCGAAAGTGAATATCAAGGATAAAAATTAAATGATAAATATGGATAAAATCAACAACCCTCAGTCAGTAAAGCACTATTTTATTATTAGCATAACCTAAACTTGATCAACAATGACACGCCTCTCCATCATGGGAGTAGGGAAAATCGGCGGAGAAGTCGCATATCTCTCCTCTGTTATGGGAATTGCTGATGAAATTCAGATATATGACAGCAATCCTTCCCTTCTTCTGGCACAGAAACTCGACTTAGTCCATACAGGAATTGATATCAAAATTTCAGCAGATAATAATAACATAAAAGATTCAGACATAATTATTTTTTCCGCAGGATTGTCAAGAAATCCTAAAATTAAGACCAGAACCGATCTTCTGAAATCAAATCTTCCGGTTGCAAAAGAGTTTTGCAAAAAGATTAGAGGATTTGAAGGAGTTATCATCTGTGTCACAAATCCAATGGATGCAATTAGTTACTATATATCCAAAAACGCGGATGTCGAAAGGGAGAAGTGCATAGGCTTTGGAGGTCAGCTTGATCTTGCAAGGTTTAAAAATTTCCTTGAAATGAGAGGTTTTAATCCAAAAGGAGCATGGGTTATGGGTGAACACGGTGAATACCAGGTACCTGTCTTCTCTGAAATCTCAGATCAGGTCAGTCAGGAGATCAGAGAAGAGATTCTTCTGGAGATGAGGGGTGCAAGTATGCCTGTTATCAGTGGCAAAGGCGGAACAGTCTTCGGCCCGGCTTATAACATAATTAAACTGATAAGAGCAGTCTCGGAAGACAGAAAAGAGATTCTTCCATGCTCCTGTACACTTGAAGGTGAGTACGGATATTCAAAACTTTCCACCGGAGTTCCGGTGATAGTAGGTAAAAACGGAATTGAAAAAATAATCGAAAGAGAACTTGATTCCTGGGAAGGGCAGAAATTCAAAGAAGCAGCAGAGCACCTAAAAGCGCTGTGCAGTAAGGTATGAAAATGAAACAGGAGATAAACCCGATACGACTGGCCATAAATCAGGTTGAATATTCAAACAGCCCTGATGGAACAATAATACATATATTTGGGAGAGACGAATCCGGAAAGGCACACCAGATAATTGTTACCGGATTCAGGCCTTATTTTTATGCACCCGCAGAAGAAGTGCAAAACAAAAGACTCCCCGAGGGTTCAGAAGCAGATTTTTCCGATGATTACATCGCTATTCGCGGCGATAAACTTTCAAAAATATATACACCCAAACCGGGTGATGTCAGAGAGATGCGTGAATCATACAGGCATTATGAGGCAGACATACCCTTTGCAACAAGGTTTATGATAGACACCGGACTTACAGGCGGCGTCGAAGTATTTTCAGAAATAACAGATTATCATGATATTAGTCCTGCTGATGTTAATGCTCCTGCAAGAATCTGTTTTATGGACATTGAATGTGAGGATGAAAACGGATTTCCTGACGCAAACAGAGAGATGATAAACTGTATCACCTGCTGGGATTCGTTTGATGACATATATACCACATTCTTCTGGCCTAAAGACAGGAATACAAACACCGGTCTTAAGAGTATATCAAAAAAGCATGAACTGAAGATCTTTTCAGGAGAAAAAGAACTTCTAAACGCATTATCTGAATACATCTCAGAAAAGGACCCTGATGTTTTATCAGGGTGGAATTTTGTTGATTTTGATATTCCCTATATCCTTAAAAGAATGGAAATCCTGGGACTTAGAGAGGACACACTCTCAAGAATCCCGGGCGCAGGAGCAAGAAATCCGACAAGGGGGCGGGCACTTTTCGATCTTCTTACAGCATACAAAAAGATGCAGGGTGCAAGAAAAGAATCATACCGGCTTGATGCAATCGCAGAAGAAGAGATTGGTGAAGGCAAAATAAGGTATAAAGGGACAATTTCTGATCTCTGGGTAAAAAATCCACAAAAACTTATTGAATATAATGTAAAAGATGTCGAGCTTTGTGTCGGAATAAACAAAAAAAATAATATTGTTGAATTTTACAGGGAGATTGCGAGATATGTCGGATGTCCGCTTGACAGAACGTTAAACTCATCCAATATCATAGATATCTTCGTTTTGAGAAAGGCATTTGGAAAATACATTCTTCCTTCAAAAGGCTATGCGGATGCAGAGGAATTTGAAGGTGCCACCGTATTTGATCCCTCACGTGGTGTAAAGGAAAATGTCGTTGTTTTAGACTTAAAATCACTTTACCCAATGTGCATGATGACAATCAATGCCTCTCCGGAGACAAAGGATGCAAAAGGTGAACTCAACGCCCCTAACGGCATAAGATTCAAAAAAGAGCCTGATGGTCTGACAAGAAGCATAATAAGCGATCTTCTAAAGGAAAGAGACGAAAAAAAGGCTCTCCGAAATAATTTTGAGTATGGTTCGTCTGAGTATATCCTCTACGATCTCCAGCAGAATGTGATGAAAGTCATTATGAACACATACTACGGAGTTTCCGGTTATGCAAGATTCAGGCTATATGACAGGGAAATTGGTTCTGCTGTCACATCTGTCGGAAGAGCAATAATAGAGCATACGAGAAATATCATAGAAAAAGCCGGTTATACAGTAATCTACGGCGACACTGATTCATGTATGATCATGCTTCCCCCAATGGATAAAAAAGAGACTATTAAAACCGCTGTTGCAATAGAAAAAGCCCTGAATGAAAGCTACTCTCTATTTGCAAAAGAAAACTTAGGAGCTGATACACATTACTTCTCAATAAAATTTGAGAAAATATATGAACGGTTCTTTCAGGCAGGCAAAAAAAAGAGATATGCGGGGTATCTTGTATGGAAAGAGGGAAAGGATGTCAATCAGATAGATATTGTCGGATTCGAGATGAAAAGGAGTGACTCTCCACAGATTACCAAAGAAGTCCAGCATAAGGTAATGGAGCTCATTTTAAAGGGATCTGATAAAGCCGAGCTGAAAAATTATCTGGGAGAGATTATCAAAAAATACCGTAAGGGTGAGTATTCACTCGAAGATATTGGCATACCCGGGGGGATAGGTAAGGAACTGAATTCATATGAAAACAAGGACGCACATGTAAGAGGCGCCATCTATTCAAACAAATATCTCGGTACTGACTTTAAAAGAGGAAGTAAGCCAAAACGCGTCTATATCAAATGCGTTACTGGCAAATATCCACAGACAGATGTTCTGGATTTTGAATATGCAGATCAGGTGCCTGCCGAATTCATTACAGACTGGGAAACAATGATGGAAAAAAGCATAAAACTGCCAATATCCCGCATAATTGAGGCAATAGGGATGGACTGGAATGATGTCGATCCGTCAAGAACAACGCTCTTCGATTTCGGGATGTGAAAAATTATGAAGATTCGCGGATGGATGGAAGTTGACGGAACCATACTTTCTGAAAAAGAGATAAAAGAAATAGTTCTAAAAAACCCGGAGAAATTATCAGTTTGCGGCGGGGAATTTTTCCTGAAATGGGATGACTGCATGGCAAGGGATCATCTGGGTATTATTCCGGGAGACTGCCCGGCCGGAAAGATTTTTTGCAATGGAACTGAATCAGGATGCATAAACCCTGAACCGGAGATGCTCCCTCTTGAAAAAGCAATAGAGAAGGCCGTAAACCTCAGAAGCAGTGACGGCGTTGTTGCATTTTCAGGCGGTGTTGACTCAGCACTTATAGCAAAAATTGCAAAAAGACCATGCGTTACAGTAGGTCTGAAAGGTTCACATGACCTTAAACATGCAACGGAAGTCGCATCCGGCCTCGAACTTGAGGAAACACATTTCATCGAAATTCCAAAAGATGATGTCAGAAAGGCATTAAAAACTGTCCTCCCGATAATCCCATTAAAAACTCCGGTTGAGGCATCAATTGCAACAACTATGTTCTTTGTCACAAAGTGGGCGCGTGAGAACGGTTATGAGAAAGTCATAGCGGGCCAGGGTGCCGATGAATTATTTGGAGGATATGCAAGATATCTTGAAACTGAATGTATAGAAAATACACTGAAAAACGACTTTGAGAGTCTCAAAAGGCAGGGGCGGCGTGACCAGGCAGTTGCTGAAAAAAACAGCACATATATATCCTGTCCTTATCTGGATGTAAGAGTTTTGCGCGCTGCAAAGGCATTACCCCCTGATAATATGGTTCATGAAGGCATACGAAAATACCCCCTTCGGAAGGTTGCTTCCATGCATATGCCTGATGATTTTGCCTTCTATGGCAAGAAAGCCATGCAATACGGCAGTGGTATAATGAAAGAAATTCAGAAACTTGCACGGGATAACGGTTATAAAAACTCGGTGCAACGGTACATAGATCACTTAATTTGAGGTTCTTAGAATAATGGTTCTGGAAGATGAAGTAGAAGGCATAGCAAAACTTGCCGATATATCAATAGAAAAAGATAAACTGGCCGGATTTACCAGTCAGTTCAACAATATTCTTGAATACTTTGACATTTTAGACACTGTTGAAACAGAGGAGATTGAAGAAGAAACACTCTTCAATGTCCTGCGTGAGGATGAGGTTACACCTTCTCTGTCACAGGCAGATGCCCTTTCTAATGCAAATGAAACAGAAGACGGCTACATAAAAGCACCAAAGGTGATGTAGAAATGGAGGAGTACATCTTTGATGTGGAGGATAAAAACAACGCATTTATCACAATAACCAAAAGTTCTGCATTTGGTGAAGGGGTACTTTCCGGAGTGCCTGTTGCTGTAAAAGACAATATATCAACAAAAGGAATTGAGACCACCTGCGGTTCGAAAATCCTCAAAGGCTACATTCCCCCATATGACGCACATGTTGTAACACTTCTGAAAAATGAAGGTGCAGCAATTGTCGGCAAAACAAATATGGATGAATTCGGCATGGGAACTACTACCGAAAATTCAGCCTACGGTGTTACCACAAACCCCTGTGACATAACACGTGTTCCAGGTGGTTCTTCAGGAGGAAGCGCTGCGGCAGTCGCATCCGGCATGGTTCAGATGGCACTGGGTTCCGATACCGGCGGCTCTATCAGATGTCCCGCGTCATTCTGCGGAATTGTCGGACTTAAACCAACATACGGGCGCGTTTCCCGTTACGGCCTCATAGCATATTCAAACTCTCTTGAACAGATTGGACCTATGGCAAAAAATGTCTCAGATGTCTCAAAATTAATGGAAGTTATCTCTAAACCTGACAAATATGACACAACCGCTTACAACAGACCTTATTCACATACGCCTTCAGACGGAATGAAAGGCAAAAAGATTGGTATTCCAAAGGAATATTTCGGAGAAGGTGTTGATGAGAAAGTTTCAGAATGCGTAATGAATGCAATCTCAAAGATGGAAGCTCTTGGAGCCGAGACTGTTGAATGTTCCATTCCAGGCATGAGATACGCGATAGCGGCATATTATGTTACATGCACAAGTGAGGCATCATCAAACCTTTCAAGATTCGACGGTGTCAGATTCGGTCCGAAGATAGATACTGTCAGAAGCTGGCATAACGAGTACAGGGATTACAGAGGTAAAAACTTCGGCGAAGAGGTCAAAAGAAGAATTCTTCTCGGAACATTTGCACTATCAGCCGGATATTACGGCAAATACTATGCAAAAGCGCAGATTGCAAAGAGTAACATAAAAAAAGATTTTCTTCGCATCCTAAAAGATGTTGACCTTATTGCAGGCCCGACTATGCCAAACATTGCATACAAAATCGGTGAAAAAAGCGATCCTCTTGAGATGTACTTAAGTGACATCCTCACTGTTCCTGCAAACCTCGCAGGTGTTCCCGCAATATCAGTTCCATGTGGAAAGATTGATAAAATGCCGGTCGGACTTCAGATTATCGGAAAACATTTTGATGAGGAATCGGTAATCGACGCTGCGTTTGCATACGAACAGGAGGTGGCATAATTGACTGAAACAAAGGATGTCAAAGACTTAAAAATAATAATTGGTCTTGAAATACACTGCCAGTTAAATACAAAAACAAAACTTTTCTGCGGATGCTCGACTGATTATCGGGATGATGAACCCAACACCCACGTATGCCCGATATGCCTGGGACTCCCAGGCGCTCTTCCAAAATTAAACAAACAGGCCGTTATATACGCACTAAAGGTTGCGAAGGCATTAAACCTTGAAATTCCCGAATTTTCGGAATTCTCACGTAAAAATTATTTTTATCCTGATCTTCCAAAAGGATATCAGATAAGTCAGTATGACAAACCTGTGGCAGAAACAGGCATTATGACTGTGGATGATGATGAAGGTCATGAAAAAGAGGTAAGAATTACAAGAATTCACTTAGAAGAAGACCCTGGAAGACTTGTTCACAAGACATCAAGAGACAGGGCAGGCTATTCTCTTGTTGACTACAACAGATCCTCAATACCCTTAATCGAGATAGTAACAGAGCCTGACCTTTCATCTCCAAAAGAAGCAAGGCGGTTTTTGAACAAACTGCGTTCAACTCTTGAGTACCTGGACGTCTTTGACGGTGAGAAAGAAGGTGCCATACGTGTTGACGCAAACATCTCACTTGAAGGTCACAATCGTGTGGAATGTAAAAACATCTCATCATACAAGGGTGTTGAAAAAGCACTTACATTTGAGATTACTCGCCAGAGAAACATGATCCGAAGAGGGCAGAGGATTGTTCAGGAGACCCGACACTTCCAGGAAGGAAGAGGAATTACAACAGGCTCAAGAAGCAAAGAGGACGAAAACGACTACCGTTACTTCCCTGAACCGGACCTGCGCCCGTTAAGGGTCAAATCATGGGTTAAGGATATCGAACTGCCCGAACTGCCCGATGCAAGACGTGAGAGATTTATCAGACAATACGGAGTCTCTGTAAACCATGCAAAAACACTGACCGGAGATATCAGAGTAGCAATATTTTTTGAAGAAATAGCTACCTGTGATCCTGTTCTCTGTTCAACATGGGTTGCAGACACTCTTTTGGGAGAACTCTATTATCGCGATATGAAGATAGACTCTGTTCCAAAAGACAATTTCAAAGACCTTATTGTCCTTCTCAAAGACAAAGAGATAACAGACAGGGTTGCAGTTGATGTCTTAAGAATAATTCTGGACCAGATCAAAAACGAAAGTGTTTGTGAGATGCCCTCTGACGTTGTATCAAGAATGGGACTCTCAAAGGGAAGCGATGATGAATTCTCAGAGATTATCAAAAAAGTAATTGAAGCGAATCCACAGGTTGTTTCCGATTATCATAGCGGGAAAGGAAATGCCATAAACTTCCTTGTGGGACAGATTATGAAAGAGACAAAGGGTCGTGCAGATCCTAAAAGTCTGAACAAATCAATAATGGAATATATCACAGGACTGGAGTGATTCTTTCTCATGCACCTGATAATTGCTGAAAAAAATATAGCAGCCCAGAGAATAGCCGGTTTTTTAGCCGGCAGCAGTAAAGTAACCGCAGATAAAAAAGGAGGAGTCAACTCCTATCATTTTAACGAATCTGTATCAATAGGTCTTCGCGGACATGTCGTGGAGATAGATTTTGAAGAAGGTTACTCAAACTGGCGAAGCGAGGTGCATACTCCAAGGACTCTTATCGAAGCGGGAATGATCAAAAAGGCTACTGAGAAGAAGATAGTGGCCCTCATAAAAAAATATGCAAAAAAGGCGACCCTTGTTACAATAGCAACCGATTATGACCGTGAAGGAGAATTAATCGGAAAAGAAGCATATGAGATAGTCAGATCCGCAAACAAGAAAGTGAAAATAAACAGGACTGTTTTCAGCGCTATTACAAGGCAGGAAATTATAAACGCCTTTGAAAACCCGACGGAGATAGACTTCAGTCTTGCTGCAGCAGGAGAAGCAAGGCAGGAGATAGACCTGGTATGGGGTGCTTCCCTGACCCGTTTTATTACCATTGCCGCAAAAAGAGGAGGGAATAATATTCTTAGTGTGGGTCGTGTCCAGAGTCCGACACTTGGAATGATTGTTGACAGGGAAAAAGAGATAGAGGCCTTTATTCCCGAACCCTACTGGATGCTAAGTGTTACAACTGAAAAGACAGGTGAGGCATTTGACGCAAGGCATACAAATGGAAAATTCTGGAACTTTGATGAAGCAGAAAAGGCAAAAAAAAGTACAAAAGAGCCACTTTTAGTAACCGATATCAGGGAAGGGACAAAAAACGACTCTGCACCGACTCCTTTTGATACAACCGCTTTTATCGTTGCCGCCGGCCGTCTGGGTTTTAGCGCTTCCAATGCAATGAGAATTGCAGAAGAGCTCTACATGAACGGTTTTATCTCGTACCCGAGAACTGACAATACAATCTATCCCCCTTCACTGGAACTTGATGCAATACTATCAGATCTTAAAAGAACACCTTTCAAAAAAGAAGCAGAATGGGTTGAAAATAACAAAAGGCAAACCCCGACCAGAGGAAAGAAATCAAGTACAGATCACCCGCCTATTCATCCGGCAGGTCCGGCAAGACCTGATCAAATGGACGAACGGACATGGAAGGTCTATGAACTTGTTGTAAGGCGCTTCCTTGCAACCCTCTCACCTGATGCAAGATGGAAAACCTTAAAAATTCTTTTTGACGCAGGCGGAGAGGAGTACACATCCACAGGACAGATACTTGAGACCGAAGGCTACAGGCATGTATACACATACAGCCAGGCAAAAGATCAGATTCTGCCTGAGATTGCTGTCGGCGAAAATCTGCCTGTAAAAGAGATTATTCTTGAGGATAAAGAGACACAGCCACCGGCCCGCTACTCACAGAGCAAATTAATCCAGCAGATGGAAGAGCTTGGCCTCGGTACAAAATCCACACGCCATGAGGTAATTGGAAAACTTATCTCAAGACGTTATGTTGAGGAGTCTCCCCTAAAGCCGACACTTGTAGGGAAAGCCGTTACAGAAACCCTTGAAAATTATGCAGGGCTTATAACCAAACCCGACATGACCCGCACTCTGGAATCCCATATGGAGGATATCAAAAAGGGTCAGAGAGTTAAAGGGAATGTTGTCGATGAATCAAAACAAATGCTTCACAGGATATTCGACGAACTTGAGGCAAACGAGGACAACATCGGCAGCGAAATCATGGAAAAAACAGCCGAGGAAAGGATCGTCGGTAAATGCCCGATCTGCGGGGAGAGTCTTATGATCAGAAATTCAAAAGGGATGGCCCAGTTTATCGGGTGTAACGGGTATCCTGACTGTTCATTCAATATAGGTCTTCCTTCGGCACAATGGGGAAGGGCAATAAAAGAAGATAAAACATGTGACATTCACGGATTAAACTACATAAAACTGATCAGAAAAGGCTCAAGACCATGGGATATCGGGTGCCCGTTATGCAATCATATAGACTCCAATCTTGAATCAATCAGGCTCATGCCCTGTATGACAGAAGAACTTGTTCAAAAACTCCATTCTGTCCACATATACTCAGTATATGAAATTGCAAATATGGATTCAGTAATCCTTTTGGAAAAATTAAACGTAAGCAAAGAATTTGTGGATATTCTTAAAACAAATGCTGGAGAGATACTTGAACTTCTGAGAAAAAGATCAGAACTTAGAAAGTTCGTCAGAAAAATTATTCCGCCAAGAAGAGGCAGAAGCCATGCAAAGGTCTTAAATGCCATTATTGAATCAGGAATAAACAATATCGCAGACCTATCAAAATCTGACGAAAAAACACTAAAAAAGATGTTTTTAAGCGAACAGGAAGCAGAAAGTCTGATTTATGAAGCCAGAAGTGTCCATAACAAAGAACTTTTACGAAGTTACGGCGTCCCGGCAGTCAGTCTTAAAAAATATATGGAAGCCGGCTTTATTTCACCCGAAGACTTTTGCTTTATTCATCCGGCATATCTTAGCTTAAAAACCGGAATTAATATTGACACAGTCTATAAACACGCAGGAATGGTATGCAATGCAAGAGGTGTGATTCTTCCCAAAAAATTAACCAAAAAAGCATTTGAAGCAGGTAAAGCAGAACTTCTCACAATAAAAGGAGTTGGAGAAAGCCTGATTGAAAAGCTATTTTTTGCAGGGATAACAGATATTATTACATTAAAAAATGCCAATGCAGTTCTTCTTTCCAAAAAGGCAGGAATATCGGAAGATAAAATAAAACAACTACAGGCAGAGATCTGATATCTGGTGAATGACAATGAAAAACGACTGGAAAAACTGGAAGCATATAACAAAACTCGATCCCGACAAGGAAATCCCCAAAGAGACAGTTGAAGATATAGTAACAAGCGGCACAGACGCACTGATGCTGTCCGGAACTCTGAATGTTACAAAAGAGAATCTCACCTGCCTCCGTGAACAGGTTAAGGAATACGGTGTCCCGATGGTTATTGAACCCGCAGATCCAAGCGGAGCAATATTTGAGGGAGTAAAAGGGCTTTTTGTTCCAAGCGTGCTAAACACACCGGATATCACATGGATTCTTGGAAAACATGAATACTGGGTTAAAAAAGATAAAAATATCCGGTGGGACATGGTTGTTCCTGAAGCCTATATTGTTCTAAATCCTGAATCATCTGTGGGAAAAGTTACAAGAGCAGTGTGCGACCTTCCGGTTGAAGATGTCTGTGCATATGCAACCGTTGCTGAAAAATACTTCAATTTCCCGGTTGTGTACATTGAATATTCCGGAACATACGGAAATCCTGCAATAGTGAAGGCTGTATCAGAAGTACTCGAAAATTCACGCCTCTATTACGGCGGCGGTATAAATTCAGGAAAAAAGGCTTCTGAGATGGCAAAATATGCTGATACAATTGTCGTTGGAAATGCAGTCTATGAAAAAGGCGCAAAAATATTAAAAGAAACAGTGTGTGCTGTTAAATAAATGCCTGAAATTGAAATCGTGCTCTGTGAACCTCTTTATGAGGGGAATATCGGATTTGCTGCAAGGGTTATGAAAAACTTTGGTTTTTCAAGACTGACTCTGATAAATCCGCCTCCCATAGGTGATGAAGCTATTGCACGTTCTTCACATGCAAGAGATGTTTTGGAAAACGCAAGACATGTTTCATCTCTTGACGAAGTGATAAAAGAAAGTAATGTGCTTGTTGCAACGACAGGTGAGATCTCAAAGACGGTTTCAACCTCAATGCGTATGCCATATTATACACCTCATGAATTAAGAGAAATTCTTGAGAAAACAGATGGCAGAGTATCTATTTTGTTCGGCCGGGAAAACTGGGGACTTTCAAACGAAGAGATATCAAAATGCGATATAATATGCACAATACCTGCATCAGAGGTTTATCCTATTGTAAATATTTCACATGCCGTTGGAATTATCGTTTATGAACTTGCAAACATCCAGAGGGGAACATACGAAATTGCCTCAAGGATAGAAACAGATGCACTTTATGAACATTTCAGCACGTTTTTAGAGACTATTAATCATCCGGAATACAAAAGAGAAAACACTCTTATAATGATTAGAAGGATCTTTGGAAGGACTGCGCTTACAATCCGTGAGGTCTCGGCATTTCATGGTCTCCTTAGAAAAGCTGAAAACCAGATAAAGGGTAACCCGAAAGACAAAAAGTAAAAATTACAGCTATTTTTTGATTTTATCCCTTTTACCACCAGACAGTCTAAATTTTATAGAGAGATCAATGAGTGATGGATAAATTCCCTGCACCATATAATCATTCAAAAATCAATCCTTAATTTATATCAGATTAAGAAAACATATCAGGAAATTTTAACCAATCATCATGCCAATATCTGATGGTAAATATGATCCTTGTTGACTGGCAGATAAAAGACCGTATTGAAAGGGGTTTTATTGGTATCAATCCCTATGACTCAAAATTCATACAGCCAAATTCCATTGACATACGCCTTGGAGACCATTTCGTATGGTATAAAGAGAGTGATGAGGTAATTGACCCTTATGACGGCGATTCAATATGCTCGGATGTCTCGGAGATGAATGCAGAATATATTGACATCAATCCCGGAATGTTTGTTCTTGCAGAAACATATGAAGCAATAACCCTCCCGGACAATATTGTTGCCACAATCGAAGGAAAAAGCAGTATTGCTCGTCTTGGAATTACCCTCCATCAGACAGGAGGATGGATTGATGCAGGTTTTAGCGGAACAATCACACTTGAAATCTGCAATGCAAACCAGCGCCCTGTACGTCTTTATGCAGGAATGCCAATAGGACAACTTGTTTTTTACACAACAGAACGCTCTCTTCACCCCTACGGGTCAAAAGGCGACGCAAAATACCTAAACCAGAAAAATGCCACTCTCTCAAGGTATCATGAAAATAAAAAGCAGGATGCCATAAAGTAACGATAACCTAAATAGAAAAAAAACCAATTTTAAGGACACCGGAGACACAAAAAATGCGACTTCTGTTAATTCATTCTGACAATATCAAATACATCGCACAGAAAAAAACCCCTGTTGCAGAGGAAGAGGTAATACTCGAAGACTCACTGGATGAGGCGCTCACAGTTTTTTGCGCTGTTGAATCTGTAGACGAAGAAAATATCTCTTACGTAATCTCAAAAACAAAAGAAGAGATATTAGAGACAGCAGGAAAACTTGGAGCATCCAATGTGATGATATATCCATATGCGCATCTCTCAAGCGACCTCTCATCACCAAAGGCTGCCATAGAAGTTCTCAAGGGAATTGAAGAGGCATGCAGAGAAGATACAGGCTTTACAGTAAAGCGTGCACCTTTCGGATGGTACAAGGCATTCACACTATCCTGCAAAGGTCACCCGCTATCCGAACTTTCAAAGACAATTGTCCCTGGAGATGCTGCTGAAGAGAAGCATGAGAAAAAAGCAGTCACCCACAATTTCTTCGTTCTTACACCCGAAGGTGATAAAAAAGACTATAAAGACTACGCAGACGACTCACCTCTTGGAAAACTCATTAAAAAAGAGACAGGCATGGGAGTCGAGCAGGGCGGGGAACCGCTACATGTTGAACTCATGCGCTCAAAGGAGCTTGTTGATTATGAGCCGTTATCTGATGTTGGTCATCACCGCTGGATGCCACGCGGAAAGATTGTGCGTGATCTCCTCTCGGATTATGTCTTAAACCTGGTTCTTGATTACGGAGGAATGCCTGTCGAGACGCCTGTGATGTATGATCTCGGAAATGCCGCAATAAACGAGCACGCCGGCAAATTCGGAGAAAGGCAGTATCGCTTCAAATCAGGAAATCGCAGTATGATGCTTCGTTTTGCGGCATGTTTTGGGATGTTTTCAATTATGCACGATATGCATATCTCCCCAAATACTCTTCCGATGAAGATGTATGAACTCTCTACATACTCATTCCGTCACGAGCAGAAAGGTGAATGTATCGGATTAAAGCGTCTTCGTGCATTTACAATGCCTGATATGCACTCACTGTGTGCGGATATGGACCAGACACTTGAGTGCTTCGAAGAACAGCTTATGATGGGATGGCAGACAGGAAAGGACTTTGAGTATCCTCTCGCCGGAATATTCCGCTGCACAGAAGACTTCTATAAAGACCATGAGGAATGGGTCAAAAAGATTGTCAGAATGTCAGAAACACCTCTGCTTATTGAGACGCTTTCAGACCGCGTTCACTACTGGATTGCAAAGGTGGATCTTGCGGCAATCGACGGACAGGGAAGGCCTATTGAAAACCCGACTGTTCAGATAGATGTCGAGAGTGCGGAACGCTTTGATATAAAATATTACAACATTGAAAACGAGGTTGTATATCCGCCTATAATTCACTGCTCACCGACAGGGTCGGTTGAACGTGTAATATGCGCACTTCTTGAAAACACAGCATCACAGACTGTTCCTATGCTTCCTGTATGGCTCTCACCTACACAGGTAAGAATAGTGCCTGTGGCAGAGCGTCATCTTGAGTTTGCAGAGAAAGTCTGCCTGGATATGAATAAAGCAGGTATACGCTGTGATATGGATGACCGTGAAGAGAGCGTCGGCAAAAAAGTCAGGGAAGCAGGAATGGACTGGGTTCCTTACGTTGCAGTCGTCGGCGATGCCGAACTCGAATCAGGAAAACTTACAGTAACAATAAGAAAAGAGTCACAGCCGAAAAAGCCGGTGAAAATTGAATCCAATTCAGATGAGCTTATTGCCCGTGTAAAACAGGACTGCGAGGGAAATCCGGTAAGACCGCTTTATACTCCCAAGAAACTATCAATGAAACCAAGATTTATCTGAAACCAATAATTTCATTTTTTCCCTTTTTTTGAAGGAACAAGGCGAATATCTTAAATCCAAAGAAGATACATTTTTTTAAACCTAAAGTTCAAATGGTGATAAGTTATGGTCAAAGATATTATTGGCAGTGCCTTTTCCAGTACAAAGGAAGGTTTTGTCGGAGAATGGATGAAATGGGTTCTTTTAATCGTGTGTACATTCATCCAGTTAATCACACTTGGAATTGTTCCTGTATTAAACGGTTATATTGTAAGAGTATTTTCAGGAAGCGACGCTGCACCTGAAGTCAATCAATGGGGAAAACTCTTCATTGACGGATGGAAATACAATATTGTCGCCATCCTGTATATGATACCTGCAATCATTATTGCAGTCATATTAGGCTTTGTTGCAATTATGCCTGCAGCCATGGGATTTTTTACAACAGGTAATACTGAAGAAATAATGGCACTTATAGGCACACTCCTGACAGGTGTTCTCATAACAGGTGTTGTTATTCTTCTTCTGACACTCTTCATGTATATGGGGCTTGTACGCCTTGGAAAAACAAACAGTATAGGAGAAGCATTTAACTTAGGAGCTATAAACAAACAGATTAACGAAGGTGTCGGATGGCTTGGATACATCGGCTACTTCATTCTTCTATGGTTTATTGCAGTCATCTATGTAATAATAATATTAGTATTAGCAATGATTCCATATCTGGGGCTAATCTTTGCAATAATTTTAACACCGCTATTATCAGTGTTTGTTGCATATTACATGAAAAACATCTATGAAGCAGGCATTCAGGCCTGATATTCAGCAGATTTTTTTCCAGGAAAACTTTTTTTTAAATCAAACATTTAATACCTGAGTCTGCAAATATTATTCTTAAATGACCTCTATTCTGAAAAGGCAGATAATAATTCTCCTGATTTCAATAATTACAATTATAATTCTTTCACCATCTGCTTTTGCAACAGATACAGGTTCATCAGGCAATTTTAGTCCTGAATATTCATATGCTGAATATATTGAAAATAAAATTAATACTGCAAACACATCAGTGAATTTTTTTTACAGCAGGTACTGCGGTGCATGCCACAGGGCAATTCCTGTAATTGAGGAAATTTCCAGGAAATATCCGGATGTTAAAATCCATTACTATGATACATACAATTCATCAGAGAACAGAACTCTCCTTTTTATATTAGGAGACAATTACAATTTGCCTTATCCCTCATATCCTGTCCTTTTTGCCGGAGACACCATTGTCCTTGAGGGAGTATACGCAATAACCACAAATTCAGAAGAAATATTTCGTTATATTGATGGAGAATCCTCTTTTTCCATCCATCTCTTTTCATATTCACTGTCCGGGATCAGTCCTCCA
>NZ_JBSREC010000038.1:0-5242 GCF_055145805.1 Methanomicrobium sp.
AGAATAATTAAAGAGCAAAAAAATTCCAGGTTCAAAAATATACCAAATGAACCTAGGTTCAAAAATATACTTATGTTCAATTTTGAATCTAGGTTCATTTTAAGGCTCTTTTTTGATTTGAGCACCACAAACAATATATAGTACTGAAAGACTACGCAATATTATGACGAAATGTATTTTATTAGATAAATACAATGGATATCATAATATTACGTATGATATGGTACAGAAGCAATTAGCAAAAGCCGTGAAATCGGGAATCATTACGAGTGCGGAAAAGGATTTCATTGAGAAACATTTCTACAAGATAAGAAGTACCAAAGGAAGCCTTGAAGATATCAGGATGAAAAAGATCGCAACGCATCTTGTGGCCTGGAGAAAGCACTACGGCATCAATGAAGAATATACTAATATTACAATTGATGATATCGATAAAGCCATCTTTTATATTTCACGTACAAATTCACAGACCGGAAGACCGTTCAAGCAGACCACTCTGGATGACTACTTAACCATCCTCAAAGGGTTCATGACCTTTTTAATCGAATCAGGCAATTCTGAAATTTCAAAGAAGGATATCCAGAATATAAAGATCAGTGTTGAGGATTCTATGACCAAGACTGCTGAAGATATCCCGACAGAAGCCGAGGTCATGAAAATAGTAGGATGTGCAAAAACGACAAGGGATGAAGCGGCATATAGTCTCATGTATGACGGAGGGTTTAGAAGCTGCGAAATCGGGAGACTCAAATGGAACCAGATTAAGTTCGACAATTTAGGTGCACTTGTCAATGTGTCAGATAAAACTAAGAAGACAAGGACGGTTAGGATTATGGCTTCGGTGGATGCCCTGAAAAAGTGGAAGGAAGAGTATCCCGTTGAACTTAAAAGCGACGGATTTGTCTTCCTGACACAGAATAACCGTCCTATGACGTATAAGTCTCTTTCAGCTCAGTTTCAGGTACTTCTGGAGAGATCAGGGCTTAAGAAGCATTATACAATGCACGACCTGAGGCATGCCAGGATCACAAACCTGATCCAGAGAGGTATACATGAGAGTACGATCAAGCTGGCGATGTGGGGTAACATAAACACGAAGCAGTTCGAAACTTACCTTCACCTGTGCAGTGTAGATCAGGATAAAGAGTTCTGCAAAGGTTACGGGATAGAATATCCGGATGATAACAAAGAAAATATACCGGCCCTGAAGGTTTGCAGCATATGCGGTCATAGAAATTCACCATTGGCCCATTCATGCCATAATTGTAATGAACCTCTGGATATATTCCTGGAATCTGATCTCTTCAGCCTGATAGGATTCCTTGAGACTACGGACGAATACAAATCCCTGATCTCGTCTGTGAAAAACCAGTCGTCAAGGGAAATAATGATCTAAATTAGGAGGTGAAACAATGATAAAGATCGATTCAAAGTTATATGATGCACTGCCCGAACTCTACAGGATTACGGTAGATATGCTCTTCAAAAACGGCAAGGCAGAACTAATGGATGAAGACAAAAACAAAAATCAAATCTAATTTTTTTTCAGGAACAATTCACTTCTTCTCTTAATTTTGTGTTTTCATATTCAAGCAGTTCGCATTTTCTTTTAAGTCCAAAAACAGCCATCTTGTGTTCATTAAGTTCATAATTCAGCTGTTTCTTCTCCTGAATCAAGACATCATTTTCATCAGCCTGATCTTTGATCTTTCGATCGAATTTTGAAAATCCCCAGTCTAGGCATTAAGACGACAGATTTAGTTTTTATATAAATAAATTATTTTGAGATTGAGCTTTTATGAAGGTTAAATTCTACCCTTTTTAACTAAATTCCAATAATGCTCACCTAAAGTAGTTAATTTACAGGATTTTGAGTTGATTGCAGCATAATACATATGCTCTTCTCCAACAGGGACCACCAAATTTACCCTATTATAGTTCTGTAATATTCTAAATTTTCCTTCTTTTTCCTTTACATTATGATTTTCATCAGGTTCGTATTCAGGATCAAGTTTAAATTCTTCACCAGGATAAGAAAATAATTCTATAATTTGGTGTAATTCAGTCAAAGAAATCGGAGGTTCTACTTTTCTTAGTTTTGTAAAGTTCTTAACATTTGTTTTAAATATTGGTCTTTGTTCCCAAGGACCTAGAGATTGATCAATATGCGCATATACACTTCCGGGAGTAATATACCCTACCAAATTTGCTGCACTTCCAGTCATTGCATCTACAAATAGTTTTGTAAAAACACCTGAACCATTTTCTTCCATTGCATATTGTGTATCACTAGATGCGGTCAATATAGTAGTGCCTTCATGAAGTGTAGCAAATGAACCACAATCAGGAGAATCCCCCAAACAACCAGAATGACAACAATCAAGAATTATAATTTTATTTTTTGCAGGAGATTGGTTTGATATAGTAAGAAGATCACTCATTGAAAATCCATCTTCAATATCATCATAATCAGAGGCTAAAAGCTGACCTCCAGTATTGTCAACGTACCCATGTCCTGAATAATAAAACAGTGCGATTTCGTCATTGTTATCTTTAAAAAGTTCTTGAATTTGCCTTTTTAATTCAGACTTTTTTATGGCACTAGATGGTGATGTTGCTGTTAACAAATTTACTTCAAAATTCTTTGTCCCATCACTATCTCTTTCTAAAACCGATTTTATCGCATTAGCATCATTTACACAACCATTGAGGTTATTACCATTTCCATAATAATCAATACCAACAACAAGGGCTTTTCTCATAGTTTATCCAACTCCCTTATTGCTGCCACTATAGAATCAGTATTCCATTTTACGATTAGATCTGCAGAATCTTTCACAACTTTTGATGTTTTTTCAGCACCCCACGGCTCAATAGCCAAAATTTTTTTCCTCTTTCCTTTTGCGATTCTAATCTCCTCATTAATCCACTTACTATATGTTGAATAAACACCGGCAAGGATAATAATAACATTACAAGGCATTATTTTACGTTCAATCGCAGAATGTAATTCTCTATCAGTCCCATTTGTATGAATAGGATCGTTTTTTGGAACAGAGTAATCTGAAAAATTAAAATTAGGCTTTGCCCTAAGCTTTGAAATTAAATTTTCATAATTTTTTGAATAAGACCAAGAATGACTAACAAATAAATGATAATTTTTTGACATATTATTCCCCTCTCAAATTTTAACTATCTCTTTCTCTAATTATCCTATCAATTTCACTCTGAAGAGTTTCAAGATTCCATGAGATTACCTTATCTCCATGTTCTCTCATTGGAGCAGGAATACGGTGATTTTTATCACTATGAATCCTCATCCCAATGACAGGTTTACCAAGTTCATGAGCTTTTTTAATTTCCCATAAGACAGCTGGACGTGTGTGTGTATCTTCTCCTATTGCAACAACAACAAGAGTTGATTGTTTTATCCTTTCAGTACACTGGGTTTTCCACTTTTCATTAAAAGGTTCTTTTACAGAATAATCAGTGAACTCGATTTTATCAGATGTTTTTGCTTGATGTCTAAGCAATTTAACTTGCATCTCATCGTCCATATAAAAGCTAATAAAAACTCTAGGTTTAATTTTTTCCGAATCTCCATCTTGATCAAATCTTGAGATAGCTGATTGTTGAGATTTCTTCATTAAATCATCATATCTCTCATTTGCATGTCTTTCCCTTCCATTTCCAAAACCAGTACCCATTATGAAGCCCCCAAATTCAATATATCATCATCTGAGATTTCAAAGATTTCTTCAGTATTATGAAGAATAAACCATTCTGACAATTTTGTCTGATCTAAGCCATAAGAAAGAGCAGTTGAACAAATATCAGATAAATTATTCATTATCAGAGATTTGGAGATCTTTTCATGATTAGAGAGATTAAAAGTTCGTCCATTTTCATATCGATTTCCTTTAAATGCTCTTGTATAATGAGATTGAGTAATAAAACAATCGGCTGAATGAAATTTCTTAATAGATGAGCGAGAACCAATACCATAAGCCATAAGATACGGAACATTTTCTCTCAGCTTAAAAAATAGTCTAATTCCTGTTCCAAGGAGATATCTATTACTTTTTAAAAGATATTCCCCAGAATGAAAAGAAAAGACCTTAATTCCAAACTTTTTTAAAGAAAATGCATGACAAAGTAATTGTTCATAATTACTTCCTTTTACAAGTCCTATGGGGGTGGATTTTAAATTATCAATTAAAACGTTTGTATCTTCAATTACCCTTCGTATTTCTTTATCTCCAACTTGCAAATCATACTCATCTCTACAATAAGTCTCACAATCAGGAGTGAAATACCATTCTGCACCTAAAGTTTCAATTATTTCTTGATATTTATCAATTGAAAGACCAAAGACCATTTTATCAGGAGCTATTGAAGAAATAATAAATTTCCCTTTAAATTGAAAAAAGTCATGAAGGCCACCTTTATTTGATATTTCATCAAATATTGAATTTGTCCTCCTTCCATCACTAGTTATCAAATCTTGAATTTTAATAACAGCATATTCATGACCCGTCATTTCCCAAGGATCATATGTTAATTCTTCACTTAATTTAATACAAGGAATTACAGATTTATTTGGAATGTACATAATATTAGAAGAAAATGACTTTCTGGGATTGTTTTTTTGGATATAATTCATTATACCACCTTCTAGTATTCTGCAATAATATCTAAAGAAGGAGCCAATGGAATTTAGAGACATATCACAAATATTTTATAGACATACAACAATTTTAGGGGTACATCTAAAATTAATTTTGATTAGCTTTATTTATATATTATTACAATAGTATATTTTATGCGCGCAAAATATTTATTTTTTTCTATATAATTATGCACATGATCAAAACAATTACATTTCATTTTTAAATTGAACAAGTTTTTTCTTTTAATTTTGAATTTTCATATTCAAGCAGTTCGCATTTTCTTTTAAGTCCAAAAACAGCCATCTTGTGTTCATTCAGTTCATAATTCAGCTTTTTATTCTCCTGAACCAGAGCTTCATTTTCATCAACCTGTTCTTTGATCTTTTGATCAAATTCTGAAACCTGCTGCTTCAGCTCAGACAGTTGAACCTTTTCAAGGTTCTCTTCGTCTTTCCGCTTCCTGACAACTTCACATTTGCTCTGGTGGGCTGCAAGGGCACGTTTGTTGCTGAACCAGCGCCCACATTCACATTTGATCACAATACTCCCTCCACAGGGCCTCAGGTTGACGG
>NZ_JBSREC010000039.1:0-6803 GCF_055145805.1 Methanomicrobium sp.
TAATAGTTTGCCAACTGCCCCATTGAAAAAAGGAGAGGCATAAATACGCACGCCAGTGAAATCAAGATCTACATCTTGATCATTATCGAGAATTGGGAGAAGCAGTTTGTAGACCGTTTCACCATCCTCAAGGGTTATACAATTTTCCCCTATTATATCTTTAATATTAATAGTCATATTCTCATCAGAAATATGGTTGATCTATAGGCTCTCCTTCAATAAGATAATACTTCTCATCGCACTTCAACTTTATGTTGACTGCGGTACCATAAAAATAAAAGTCTTCAATTTTATAATTAATTGAATTTGATGCTATATGGACATGTTCATTATTACTATAGATATCCATTCTCCCATGGTTCTTTTGAATAAATTCTTTAAGCAAATCAAGACCAATACCCCTTGGTTGTTCTCTTTTTTTTGTTGAAAAGCCATCGCGAAAAGCCATCTCTAACCGATAATCTTCATCAAAAGACTCGCCCGTTTCTTCAAAGTAGTTATTTAATGACTGAGGAATACCAATTCCAAAATCAATAATTGTCAGTACCAATTTTTTTTGATTTGGAAAACGCTGTCCACATGTGAAAACTCCAATATCAGAAAAACTATGCTCAAAAGCATTCACATAAAGTTCAAGAACAGTGCTTATAATGTCTTCTGCTAATTTATTGCTAGTATGAATCCATCCTTTACCGATCCATTTGTTTTCTAAGTATTTTCCAATGTTGTTAATATCTTGTTGGAAATATTGTTTCAAAGGAACAGAATTTCCTTTCCATGGTTTATGGTTTCCATTAATTTCATTTAAAAAACCATTTTGAGCGAGATTTGTTCCTACTTTAGGGTCTAATGTACTTTCATCAACCGATACACTGCCACCATTTTTTCGTATGTGTGATGCTATACCTGCAAGAAAAGCAACGCCATTTTGTTGTATAAAAGGGCATTCCGAAAAATCAAATGTGAGGTCTTCTGACTGATTGTATTTATCCCAAATGTCAAATAATAATTTAAAGCCAGAACTTCCGTCGTGGATTTTGGGTATTTTAAGGATATCAGGCATATTCACTTTAAATTTATGATATTATGGTAACTCATAGTTAATAATACTGCATTTTTTTCAAATTGCACTTAGTTTTAATCTGATTCGGGGTGTTTTAGATAGATATATTCCAACAATGATAGGCTTTGATGATAGAAAATAATAAAGTATATTAATCCTATGTAGGGTCTATAGAAATTTTGAGAAATCAAAATTGATGGAGGCCTAAAAATGGTAGAAATGTATGGTGTGAGTTCTTCAAATATTGATTCAATTGGTTATGATGATCAAAAAAGCCAATTGTATATTCAGTTCAACAGTGGAGGACTGTATGTTTATGATGGTGTACCACAACACATCTACACTAATTTAATGAATGCGTCTTCGCATGGAACATATCATGCTCAATTTATTAAGAATAGTTATCCATATAGGAGAATCTAAGCATTTAATATTTTGAAAAATAAGGCTTAATTTCTCAGTTTTACTTTCAGACCGCGTGGTTTTGAGATTATTAGTAATGACTATTATCAAGATATGGGGGTTTTGCCTTTGTCCCACAGCAAGACATTATGCTTACAAAGTGCGGATGTATCCCGGTTCACAAACAAAGGCAAGCAGAAAGATGATTTGGTCACAGGGGAGAATGAACCCTTCTTGGCACGGGGTAACAGGAAAGCACGAAAAAGTATTGATTATGATAATCCATTTGTCCGTGCGCTATTCTCAAAAGAAGTAATAGGCCGGATAAAAGAGATTTTGGAAGAGTAGCTTATTTTAAAAGCTTCTTAATCTCTTCTTTTATCTCATCCTTTTTCAGCAGTTCTAAGAACTGATATGTTATAGTATCTACATTCATTTCGCGGCGTGCAAGGTCTTGATTAATGATTGTTGAAAGATATTCACTTATAGATTCAAAGGGAGCTTCTTCTCCTTCTGTAAGCGACTTTACTTTTTCATAAGTTTCCTTGCTAACCCTACATGAAAGTAAATTTTTTTTGCTGTAAATTGCCGCCATTTCCTACATTTCCTGTATGTAAACATGGTGTAAGGAGGAATATATAACGATATGCTTAAATAAAATCTGGATTTATTTATGTATGTAAGTTTGATGTAAATTTACATACAAACTGAATATGAATTATAAGGCGATGAAAAATGAACGCAAACTTCAATTTGTACATCTGTGGAGCCGATTTCAAGGCTTTTGAACGGTTCCGTGAGATATACGGACGGCAGACCAGTAAGAAAATCATGGGTCTGATAGCATCACATCTGGACGAAGAAGAGCAGCAACCAGAGAGGTCTAAAGATGAATGAAAAGGATAAGGCCTGCCCTTGTGAATCCGCCAAGATTAACACTCATGGAACAGGCAAATACAATTCTAAACCGAAAGATAATGAAATTATTGATACTGATGAATTGCAAAAAACAGCAAGAACGGTTTTAATAAACGCTCATACCTGCCCTAATTGCGGTTTCATTGCAATATTCCAAGATACCGGGAAAAAATTACCTGATCATAGGTGTCCTTTTTGCACAAATGAAAATGAAGAATGGATTCTCAACAAGATAGAGCAGGAGCCACAAAAGCCGATCATAGTTGCAAAGGGGGCGGTATAACTGGCACAAGACAAAATGCCTTATCTTTCAGATATGGTAGCCTCTCAAAAGTTCATATCCGGAGAATGGTACCTCATCCCTTCTGAAGGCCGTATTTTTAACCGCTTTCATCAGGAAGTTGTCGGGAAAACAGTAAACGGATACACCCTGATAGGTACGAAATTCAACGGTCATTCAGTAGGCATCATGAAACATCGGGCAATCTGGATCGGTGCTCATGGAGGGGTAATCCCTGACGACAGGTTACAGGTTGATCACATCAACGGGGATAAACTGGATAACAGGATTGAAAATCTCAGACTTGTTACAGCCTCGGAGAATTGCCGGAATCCTAATACTATCTGGAAACTTCGGGGAGAGAACAACCACAATGCAAAGATAACCGCTTCTCAAGCTGAAGAAATCCGCCGGAGATATGAACAGACCCGGAACCTTCCAAAAGGAGCGGGTAGATTATCACAACGCCGGTTAGCTCATGAATATGGAATAAGTCAGCAGCAGATAAGTAAAATTTTGAAGGGTGAAGCTTTTCAGGAACCGGAACAGGTACCGGCAGGGGTGATCGCGTGACTTACATCTGTGAAAAATGCGGGATGGCCTTTGAACTGTATGATCCTGATAATGCAATTCAGACAGTCCGGGATTTTTTAGCTTGTCCATATTGCGGGATGAGCGAACCGAATTTAAGCGCTATGAGGTGTGAAAGTTGGGATGAATATTGCACTTTAGAGGCAGCTATCAAGAATCGTAATAAGAACAGAGGAATTATTGAAGAAGTCCGGAATAAACGCCTTCAGGAATCCACAGAGACGGAAAATAAGGGGGCTGCCTGATGTTTAGCATAGCTGAGATAGAGCAGGCAATAGAGAGCCAGGAACCCGCACTGCCTTATGATTATGCTTTATGGTGTGGAGATGTCTCCCGAAAACTAAAGGAAATGGCTGATATTTATGAAAAGAAGGCTTTAAGGGAGATTGACCGGATTGTCAGGGACAAGATAGAAAGTCAGCATTATGAAATTGTGTTCCCGGTCGAACAGAAGCAGACCGTAAACCTTGAAAAACTCAAAGAGGAGCAGCCGGAGATATACGGTAAAATTGTTCATCTAAAAGCAACCGATGCGGTTAAGCTGATAGGTGAAAGCAAAGTTTACAAAATGGCTGCAAAGTCTAAAAATTATAATCCTGAAATGGACGTTATCACCCTTGCAGATCTGAAAAAGGCATTAGGGAAACAGACAGCCGATTATGTAAAAATTGTTTACAATCCGAAAGGCCGAAGGATTGTTCCTATTGGGACATACCACGACCCGCGTGAACTCCCGGAGGGGTGCAACCTTGATTAAACATATTTTTGAAGATGTATCGAGGTATCCCGATACTATCACAATTGCAGGCAGCACGAAAAGAGCCGGTTATACAGTCCGTGTTAATGCTGATGATCCTGAGATGAGCCGGAAGAGGATAGGAGTTATGGCGGAGCTTGCAAGAGAGGCAACCCGGCAAACATTAGGAGCTAAAACACAGGGGGCGGAGTGATGGAACTTAAGTGGTCTATAGGTACCAGGTACCTATACGGTTTTTTTGATATGGGACAGAAGACCCTATCAAAAACTACATTGTTTTTTTCATCGGTACCTTCTCAAAAAAACAATGAATATTTGTTAAATTCTGAAATATCAAAAGGATTTACACCTTTTAATATTTTCAATATCAAAATGGATTGTACTTGTTTTGTTGCATCTCCCGATATAAAAAACATCGGAACACGTTATCAGCAGAATTTCATAGGGGGGTCCCCTTCCTTTCAAAAAAGATCGCTAAAGGTACCTGGTACCTCTTACTATTCATCGGAGGTGACCAGATGAGTCTCACTCAATATAAATTCCGAATAGAAGAGGATCAGCTGTTCGCTCTGAAAGAATTAATTCCACCTGGTAAATTATCTCCATTGTTCAGGGAGTTTGCATTATCATTGATACTGGATGCACCCATGCCTGAAGGGCTTTCTTCAGAATCTTCTGAATTAATCCTAAAAGTAAAGTCAGAAATTAAAGTTAAACGGAAGGAGCAGGAAAGACAGAACTTCATTAAATCCGAGTTATTCAAATTCCTTTCAGAAAAGAGAATTCCGATAATTTACGCCCGGAATGGTGAACATAAGGCAAAAGCAGCATGTTTTGAATTTATACCGACATTCAGAGAAAAAGGCTATTTATTGCCTGATTGCTTCGTTAAACCGCTGATTAATGAATATTTAAGGTGGATCGTTGCGTCCGGGGAAGTTGTAGAACAATATCTTGAAGCTCAGGAGGGGACGGCATGAGCTTAAAGGAATTTTTAAAAGAATGGTGGATGCTGAGAAATTCAGCCGTTAAAGTGGGTTTTGTGGTCGGCTTTCTCTTTGCTTCCTTTTCCTACTTTGTTGCAATATTCACGGTCATTCTTTTTGAGGCGGTGATAAGATGAGCGATTTAGCGCCGATGGAATACACCCCACACCAGAAAGAGATAATGCTTGATACTGTCGCGAAGGGGTGCAAGCCGGAACAGTTCATGCTCATGATGGAGCTTGCAAATAAGTATAAGCTTGATCCATTCGCTCGGCAAATATGGGCTACTCCAATGGGGATTATCATAGGCCGGGACGGGTTTTTAAAACTTGCACACGATAGCGGCAACTTTGACGGGATGGAAACTACATTTGAGGAGAGAGACGGGAAGCTCTATTCAGCAACTACAACAGTCTGGCATAAAAAAATGAGCCACCCTATCAAATTCACCGCTTATCTTTCTGAGTTCTACAAAGAGCAGCTGCCCGGAAAGCAACCGGGTGCCTGGCAAAAAATGCCTTATGTTATGTTACAGAAGTGCTCTGAAAGTCACGCATTAAGGCGAACATTTTGTATAACAGGCCTTTATGATGAAGCTGAACTGTCAGAGAATCCCGAAGAAGTACCGGAAAACCCGCCGGTTATGGAATATGTTGATGCAGATTTCAAAGTGAATGAAGAACCGGAGAGTATAGCAAGCGAACCCGAACCAGTACCGGAGACTGAGGAGCAGCCGGAACAGAAGACCGGTTTCTGTTCCTGTGGTTGTGATTCAATGCCCGATGAGTTAAGAGGGAAATTCAATCAGGCCTTTAACGATAATTTTGGAAAGCAATTACCGCCGGATATATGCGAAAAATGTGCCCGTGACTGGTGGTCTCAGCTGATGGAAGAGAAGAAGAAAAAGGATTTAGGGGGTGCCTGATGGGAACTCCTGAAACACCGGCTGAACTTTCAGATCGTAACTGGATTATAGAACAGAAAAGAGCAGGCCTGCATAATCCGGATATTGCTAAAAAGTTAGGCGTTAGTGTATCCACCGTTCAGAATGCTTGCAGGCGGCATAAAATAAAAATGCCTCTGGTTATTGTAAATAATCCGGAACTAAAGGCCTTTCTTCCGCGGGAAGATACCGGGGAGTGATGAACCTTGAAAACCCTAAGAAAGTATAAAGCCCGCTGCACATTGTGCGGAGGGAAGGGGAGGCATTACGAAAGGGAGTGCCCGGCCTGTCACGGTACCGGGGTGTGTGAACTCATCACTGAATCAGATCCTGTTCTTACTGAAATATTCCAGCTGCCGGGATACGGGGAAGCAAGAGGTAAAAGGATAATCTGGGAACGCCCCATGAAAAAGAACCTTTAACCCTATTTTTTAATGTCGTGGAACCTGCCATTTTTCTCCTGTTTTCTCCCTATTTTCTCCTATATGACAGGAGAAAAAGAGGAGAATTCTCCCGGAGAAAAGGAGAAATCCGAGGAGAAAACGGGAAGAATAGCCCATTGTCTCAATTGTACTAACGAATGGATACCCCGTGATCAGGGAAATAAGAAGAGGAAATGCCCTGTTTGCGGTAAATATCGCGTTATCTGGAAAGATGAACTTGTGGAAAATACGCCTGATTCTTCGATTTCTCCCGGAGAAAATACAGGAGAAAAAGGAGAAAAAGAGGAGAATTCTCCTAAAGAAAAAGAGAAATTACAGGAGAAAACAGAGGAGAAATTAGAAGAAACTGAAATTGATGAAATTCTCCCGAATTCTCCTGATGATTCCGAGGAGAAAAACGAGGAGGAGAAATTAAAGGAA
>NZ_JBSREC010000040.1:0-7226 GCF_055145805.1 Methanomicrobium sp.
CTTAATCTTCCCGGATTGCGGCTAAAAACCGAGCCTGAAAAATGTATTGATTGTGGACTTTGCAACAAGGCATGTCCTGTTGGCATTTCTGTATCTGAAATGGTAAAAAACAATGATTCCAATACAAATGACTGCATTATGTGTGGTTCATGTGCAGATTCCTGCAAAAAAGGTGCCGTCACATTTGGATTTTCTAAAAATAAGTAATTGGATTAAATAACTTGGATATAACTTGGATAAAAGTTAAAAGACTTAGAAGATTGCTATGAAAGTCAAAATTCCTGATAAACTTATCATCACTTTTTGTGTGATGAAAAAAGCTCATCATGTGCGTTTTACATGAAAGTTACTTTGTAACTCACATGAAACAGTTAGCATGAAATGATAATTTCAATTTGAAAATTAGTTTTTCTTACAAAAGTGCTTTAAAATATACTCACCTGTAAACTGGAAATAAACCTCCCTTGTTTCGGAGTCTGTTCTTTTATAAAAATGGGCTTTCTGTCTTTCATTATTGTAAAATGCAATAGCATAAAATGGAATATCTGATTTTTTAACATGAATCCGGCATACAGTATCCCCTTTGACTTCTTCAAAAGATATATTCAGATATTTACTAAAATGAGTGATAATATCCTTTGGATATATCATTTTATCAATGATATCATCAATGATCTTTCTTTTATAGCCATCCAAATTTTTATCCTGAAGTTTTGAATATTCATTTGTAATACTGTGAGTTTTACAGATATCGCCTTCTTCCTTCAATTCTTCAACGCCTATTAAAAGAGTTCCTCCGTTTGTATTCAGAAAAGCAACAATTGTTTTTGCAATAGAAAACATGCTGTTGTTCTTTTCAAATATAAAATTAGGATCATCATCATAGACAAATCCAGGATATCCATCATATTTTGCACTGCGAAATACTCCCTTCTTAAATTCAATTGTTTCACATTCGCCAATATTAATGAGATTTTCCACTGTAACATCCAAAGAATCATCTGTATCTTTCACCTCTATTTTTGGAGAAAGAACAATGTTATCAATAATGCCGGTTTTCATTTCAAGCAGTTCGGAAGCTTTCCGAGAGAGTATATGATCTTTGATAAATTTTCCAAAATCTCTTAATGCTTTGTCACCTTCTGCAAGAGAGTGATAACAATGAATAACATCAATGTTTGTATTTTCTTTCAGATATTCCCAGTCAATAGAGAAATGGTAACTTATTACATCACAGTAAGTAAAGTCAAAAATACGTTTAATGTTGTTTTTCCGAATATATTCAGCCATAACCTCAGTTATAAGCTTAGATTTTGTCCAAAGGTAATATGCACTGTTTTTCTGACCGAACTGGCAGGCATAATTCTGAATAGATTCTTTTGGTAGTAAAAGACCATAACATGCAGATAATATCATAAAATGATGATTTGATGATAAAATCCCTGATTTGCCTTCTTCTCCAAGTTCCTTATAAAATTGTCCGTCAAATCTCTTTATTGCAGGAAGATAATTTGCAGGAGTCTGACCACCAAAATCTCTGCCTTTTACAAGGTAATTATTATATTTTTCTATTTCCTGCTCGCATTTGTACCAGTGGATTTCATTATTTGATAGATTTAATAAAATTTCATCTCTTGTTTTAATAAATTTTGAACGGATTGCTTCATCATCAATTGAATTAATTAATGCATTTTTCAGGTCATATTCTGATGAGCCGCCGGATAATTTATGAAAAGAATCAATAAAAAGAATGAGGACGGGACTCTTGGTTGGCTTTTTTTCGTTAGAAGCTAAATTGTCCTGATCACCTTCAAAATTATCTTCCGGTTTATCAAGGGGTTCCAGAGAAATTTTATCGGAACCTGCTGCTGTCCACACTGCTATTTCGACCATCCGAGGAGTCCAGTCAAAATTAGTAAGAGTGGTCAATTTTTTTGCACACTTTCTGCTAAAATCAGTCCATTGCAAATAGGTATTCCAATTTGCCTCACGATTATAGAAAGATCCAGATATACCTCCATCTTCTGTTGTAAGAAAGTTTGTCGATTCTTTATATCCAAATTTGTCTTTATTATCATGCCACCATTTTGCAATTCTTCTGTCAGCAATAGGATATTCAGCAGGGTCATAAAAAGAAAGGAATGTTATTGGTAATGCATACCCGGAAGGCATGTTACATAGATTACAAAAATTATTAAAATTTTCAAACGTTGGTTCTTTACTTAGCGATGAAATCGATTCTGCGAATTTCTCCCAAACAATAGCCTTATCCTGCCTTATATATGATAAGTGCCTGATAAAGTCTGATGTTTTCGTGTTAACATCACGTTTAGAATTCAGTTTCCAGAACAATATTTCTCCGGCAACAATTCTCTCATCAAAATTATTTTCAGGGTTATTAATCGCGTTCTGAAACTTTTTTTCCAACAAATTTAGATTTTTAAGATCAATTTTTGAATTGAAAAAATCAGGGTAAGAGTTTTTATCTCTGTACTTTGTAAGGTCTACAACCCAGTTAAAAGAATTATATGCATCTATCCATTTGTTGTACATGTCAATCCCGGCAGTATTCTGATAATAATGACTTCGGTTTATAATCTATAAGAATATCCATTTAAAATTACATCAAATAAATTTAAATCGGCAAACTTTCATGCCCATGAAATTGGAACTATCTTATTATACTCCTATTTTATTTTCAAATGGAAGATGAGCTTTGATTTTTACAGCTTCATATTAAATGCGATACCCTTTATTAGTCCTTAACTCACACATAAAATAAGAAAATAATCGCGGGTATAAGGTCAATATGAGTAATCTAAGTGCTAACATAAGTGAAAAAGCCAATCTTATCTGGTCAATTGCGGACAAATTAACCGGTACATACAAACCACATGAATATGGAGAAGTAATTCTTCCCCTGACTGTAATAAGGCGTTTTGACTGTGTACTTGCGGACACAAAAGACGCTGTTCTTGCAAAGAACGAGACAATGAAAGCGGTTGCTTTGAAAGATGAATTTCTGAAAAAAGCATCAGGCTACTCATTTTATAATACAAGCAAATTTACTTTTCAAAAATTATTAGATGATCCGGACAACATTGAGGCAAACTTCAAAAATTATCTCAACGGCTTTTCTCCCAATGTGCAGGAAATAATTGAGAAGTTCAAATTTGATGCACACATTACAACGATGGCAAAAAAGGGCATTTTGTATAATGTTTTAAAGGAATATACAACATCAAAAGGATACCTCCACCCCTCACACATCTCAAACCTTGAGATGGGCTATATCTTTGAAGAAATTATCCGGCGTTTTTCAGAGTCTCATAATGAGGATGCCGGACAGCACTACACTCCCCGTGAAGTCATTGAACTGATGGTAAACATTCTGTTTACTGATGATAATGATATTTTGTCCGGCAAAAACATCACAAAGACACTTTATGATCCGGCCTGCGGTACAGGCGGTATGCTTTCGGTTGCCACCGAATACCTGCACAGATTAAATTCGGGTGCAAAACTTATCGGTTTTGGTCAGGAATTAAATGATCATACGTTTGCTATCTGCAAGGCCGATCTTTTAATTAAAGGTGATAGTGCAGACCAGATCAAAAACGGAAACACTCTTTCCGATGATCAGTGCGCCGATATGCAGTTTGACTATATCCTCTCAAATCCTCCTTTTGGCAGGGAATGGAAAAATGAAAAAAATGCGGTTGAAAAAGAGGCCAAACTGGGTTTTGCCGGTCGCTTCGGCCCGGGGCTTCCTGCTATCGGTGACAGTCAGATGCTCTTTTTACTGACAGCAATCTCGAAGATGAAGGATTCAGGATCAAGGGTTGCAATAATTCACAACGGATCACCGCTCTTCTCAGGCGATGCCGGTTCAGGCCCGTCCGAGATCAGAAAATATATTCTGGAACATGACCTTCTTGATGCGATAATTGCTCTTCCAAATGACTTATTTTATAATACAGGAATTGCGACTTACGTCTGGATTTTGTCAAACAAGAAGCCTGCGAAAAGAAAAGGCAAAGTTCAGCTCATAAACGCAAACCAGATGTTTGTCAAACGCAGGAAATCGCTTGGAAACAAGAGAAACGATATCTCGCAGGATGCTATTTCAGAGATAACACAGATTTACGGTGATTTTAAAGAGAATGACGTCTGTAAAATCTTTAATAATGATGATTTCGGCTATCACAAAATAACTGTTGAAAGACCCCTTCTTGATGAGAACAAAAAGCCTGTTCTTTCAAAGGGAAAACCAAAGCCTGATTCATCATTGCGTGACACAGAAAACATACCCTTAACAGAGGACATTTCAGAGTATTTTAAGCGTGAAGTCCTCCCATTTGCACCGGATGCATGGATTGACGAGAAGAAAACAAAAGTCGGTTATGAAATTTCCTTCACCCGCTATTTCTACAAATACACTGCACCAAGACCAAGCAGTGAAATAATGAAAGAAATCTTAGAGCTTGAATGCGAGCTTGAAGGAAGTCTTGCGGAGATTTTTCAGAAATGAATGAGGATAATCCGGCACTTCCTTCGGATGAGGTTTACTTAAATATCCGCAGGAGTGTTATTACTGCTCAGAGGCAGGTTTACGCTGCTGTCAATTTTGCAATGGTGCAGACATACTGGGAGATTGGTGAGCAGATTTATTGTGCCTGCGGGGAGAATTTTCGTGCGGAATACGGGAAGAATCTTTTAAAATTTCTGTCTGAAAAACTCACAGAGGAGTTTGGGAATAATTATTCTGAGCGAAATCTCCGTTATATGAGGCAGTTTTATGCAACATTTCCAATACGGAACGCACTGCGTTCCGAATTAAGCTGGACGCATTACCGGCTTTTAATGCGGATTTCGGATGAAAACGCCCGTGATTTCTATATGGATGAATGTGCTAAATCAGACTGGAGTTCAAGGCAGCTTGAACGGCAGATTAATTCATTTTTCTATGAGCGGCTTCTTGCAAGCAGGGATAAGGAGGATGTCATAAAAGAGGCTGAATCAAAAGGGTTGAAAACGGAGTATGAGCGGATTATAAAAGACCCTTATGTTCTGGAGTTTTTAAACCTTGAAGCGAACCCGAAATTCTATGAAAAGGACTTGGAAGAGGCTCTGATTACAAACCTGCAAAAGTTTCTGCTTGAACTTGGACGCGGATTTTCGTTTGTGTCAAGGCAGAAGAGAATTTCCTTTGACGGACGCAACTTCTATATTGATCTTGTCTTTTACAACTACATCCTGAAATGCTTTGTTTTAATTGACCTGAAGCTTGGCGATCTTACTCATCAGGACTTGGGTCAGATGCAGATGTATGTCAACTACTACACCCGCGAGATGAGAACGGAGGGCGACAACCCTCCTGTGGGAGTTGTTCTGTGTGCCGACAAAAGCGATGCTGTTGTAAAATACACACTTCCGGAGGACAATTCACAGATCTTTGCATCAAAATACATGCTTTACATGCCGACAGAAGAAGAATTTAAGCGGGAGTTAAACCTCGATAGCTTCCGGAAGATGAGCAGAGACAATCCAAAAGATGAAGGTGATGACGCATGAGGGCAATGAAGGATTCCGGCATTGAGTGGATTGGAGAGATTCCGGAAGGGTGGACAGTCCTTAGAATGAAATTTTGTGGTGAACTTGATTCTAATGGAGTAGATAAAAAACAAAGAGAAGACGAGATATTATACAAATCAGTTCATTATATGGATGTATATAGCAACAGCCTTCACGAAATCGGAAATAATGATGAATATCTTATAATTTCAGCAGATGATAGAAAATCAGGGATTTGTAATCTTAAAAAAGGTGATGTCCTACTGACAACATCATCTGAAAATCCAGAAGATATGGGACATTCTGTTGTCATTTCTGAAGATTTGGTTGATACTCTTTTTGGCTATCATCTGATGAGATTCAGACCTACCATTCAGTTATCTTTACATCTGGAAAAATATTTATTTGGCTCACATTTTATGCGGCAGTGGTTTGAATACCGCTCTACCGGAATGACAAGATATGGGATATCACGTATAGATATTGCTGATGCAAAATTAATTCTCCCTCCTCTTCCAGAACAAACCCGCATCGCCTCTTTCCTTGACAAAAAATGCACCGCGATTGATTCTGCAATCGAAAAACAGCGGGCTTCAATTGATAAGCTAAAGGAATACCGGCAGGCTGTGATAACGGAGGCTGTGACAAAGGGCCTGAATCCGGATGTGCCGATGAAGGATTCCGGGGTTGAATGGATTGGCGAGATTCCGGAAGGGTGGAGCATAAGAAAATTGGGTAGTATTGCTGACATACAAACTGGACCTTTTGGTAGTCAATTACATAATGAGGATTATGTGGATGAAGGTACTCCAATAATTACAGTAGAACATTTTGGAGATAATTGTATTTTACATGAAAATTTACCTTTTGTTTCCGAAAATGATGTGAAAAGGTTAAAGAAATACATATTGCATCCAGGTGATTTAGTCTTTAGTAGAGTTGGATCAGTTGATAGGAATGTAGTTGTTTCTGTTGCTGAAGATGGCTGGATGTATTCTGGTCGTTGTCTAAGAGTAAGATTATCTAAAGGGATGGATGTCAATTTCTTAAGTAACTGTTTCAATAAATTAAAATTTAAGGAGTATATGAAATTAGTTGCTGTAGGAGCTACAATGCTTTCTATTAACACAACAATACTCAGTAACCTTAGAATACCTGTACCTCTTTTAGATGAACAAACCCGCATTGCCACTTTTCTCGACCGCAAATGCACCGCAATTGATGAAGCAGTCGCGAAAAAAGAAACTCTCATCGAAAAACTTGTCGAGTATAAAAAATCCCTAATCTATGAAGCTGTTACCGGAAAGATAGAAGTTCCGGAATTATCAGCATAAATTTTTAATTCTTTTTTCCCTTTTTTTCATTTATTTTTAATTTATTCATGCAACCCATGCGCAAGGTTCGCTTCGCAAAGCTTCGCGAACCACGCCCTGCCCTCAGGGCTTTGCGCCATCACGACAGCCTGCTTCGAGAATACCCTGCGGGTATTCTCAGCAGCCATATTTTGACATATCATATTTGAATAAGAGCTCATCCAGACAGCTTTTTTACTTAAAAACTTATTGCCATTTTTTATGACACTCGGGCAATTAATACATGCCTTTATATATTTGAACTGCGATGGTTCATGGAATTCAGTGAAGAAACCCAAT